>JACCZL010000732.1 GCA_013695975.1 Chloroflexota bacterium | reverse complement strand
ACACGCCTCCGCGTAGACCGGGAGTGCAGGAGGGGTCAGCAATCGATCGTCCCTGCATGTCAGCCGGGATTGGCTGACCAAGCAGATGCAGAACCGTCGGCGCCAGGTCGAGCAAGCGGAGACCGGGCGTAGGACCCCCGCGTGCAACTCCACCGTCGTGCAAGACAAAGATGCCGTGGCGGGCATGGTTGGATTCGTCCGGACCGGTGTCGTTCTCGAAGGTGTAGATCGAGCCGTGCCCCAGGCTGCCGACCGAGCGCCAATCGAGGTCGCCCCAGTAGACGATCAGATCGGGGGCGACACCGTTGACCGTGCGGTAGATCTCCTCTGGCTTGTAGACGACCGTGCCGAGCGGTTGGCCGTCGGGGGCGGTGATCGAGCGGAACCCTTCGGCGATCTCGTCGCGGACCCGCTCGTAGTCGGCGGGCGCGACTGTTCCCTCGGGCTCGCGGCCTTGGACGTTCATGAACAGGCGGCCGTAGTGGCCCCCGTCTCCCCAGGCAATCGTCTTGCCCCAGTCAACCGGCAGCTTGGCGAACGGCGTGACCGTCGACGGGGTTGTCGAGAAGTGCAGGAGGCCTTGCTGGACCAGCCATTCGTTGATGCAGATCCCGCCGTCCATCGGCTTCGCGCCGTGGTCCGAGGCGACGATCACCGCCGTCTCCGGGCCGACCAGTTCGAGCAGTGAGCCAATCTGGTCGTCGAGCATACGGTAATAGTCGCGGATTGCCCAGCGGAACGGCGAATCGGGGTTGTGCCGAGGGTGGGCCGGGTCGTGGTCGCTCCAGAGGCCGTGATGCATCCGGTCGGGTCCGATCTCGACGAAAGCGAACAGGTCCCAGTCACGGTTCTGCATCAGGTGGCGGATCACCTTGAACCGCTTCTCGGTCATCTCGTGGCAGGAACGGCGGATGTACTCCTTGTCGTCAGTGCGGAAGTTCTCGACGTCGACCATGTAGTCGCCGACGAGCTGAGCGATCTCTTCGCGCAAGCTCGGCGGGTAGGTGTACTGAGAATGGATGCTCGGGGTCAGGAAGCAGCCGACCATGCTCCCGTTGATTGGCTTCGGGGGAAAGGCCGGCGGGACGGCGACGACGATGCTGCGCTTGCCGGCCTGCCCGAGGATGTCCCAGACGGTCTCTTCGTGGATCAGCAGGGAGGTCGCCATGCTCAGCTTGTCGTAGGAGCGGTCGGCCCGGTTGCGGAAGCCGTAGATGCCGAGCTCGCCTGGATCCTTGCTGGTCATGCCGGTCATCCAGGCCGGCACGGTAATCGCCGGGATGCTGCTCTCGAGCGGGCCCCAGACGCCGTTGTCGATCAGGCGGGACAGGTTTGGCAGGACCGGCCTGAGCTGGTCGAAGACCAACTCAGGCGGAGCGCAGTCGAGTCCGATCAGGAGAACGCGACGAGCCATGCTCAGTGGGTAGCGGGCAGTGGGCAGCGGGCAGCGTGGGTTTGAACACTCACTGCCCACTGCCCCCTGCCGGCAGCCCACTGGCGGCGTAGCCTTCGATCAGTACGGCTGAGACCTCGGGGCGGGTGTACTGTGTCGGCAAGGGATCGCCCCGCTGGAGCATCTCGCGCACCTTCGTCCCGGACAGGATCAGGTGCTGCTCGGCGTCGTGCGGGCAGGTCTTGTAGCTGGTCATCCCGTCACACTTCTTGCAGTAAAAGGTGTGCTCGAAGAAGAGCGGGGTGATGCCAAGCTCGCCCGGGCGGAACTCGCCAAAGATCTGCTGGGCGTCGTAGGTGCCGTAGTAGCTGCCGACGCCAGCGTGGTCGCGACCGACGATGAAGTGGGTACAGCCGTAGTTCCGACGGCAGAGGGCGTGGAAGATCGCCTCACGCGGGCCGGCGTAGCGCATCGCCGCGGGGAAGACCCCGAGCAGCGTCCGACGGGCCGGATAGTAGTCGCTCAGGAGGACCTGGTAGCTCCGCATCCGCACGTCGGCCGGGATGTCGTCCGACTTGGTGGCGCCGACGAGAGGGTGCAGGAAGAGGCCGTCGACGATCTCGAGGGCACACTTCTGGACGTACTCGTGGGCACGGTGGATCGGATTGCGGGTCTGAAAGCCGACGACTGTCCGCCACCCCCGCTCGGCGAAGGCGGCGCGGGTCTGGGCCGGCGTCAGCTTGTGCTCGGCGAACGGTTCTGGGGTCGCCGAATTCGACGACGCCAGGAGGACGACGTCCCCACCGAGCAGGACGTCTGGCTGGGCGTACAGGCGCGCGACTCCCGGGTGGGCGGCGTCCTCGGTGCGGTAGACCGACCTGGCCTCGGCCGCCTTGTCGTAGCGGTACCGCTCGGCGAGCTGAAGGAGCCCGACGATCTCGCCTCGCTCGTCCTCGAGGGCCACTTCCTGGCCTTCCCTCACGCCCTCCGCCTGCCCGTCGTCGACCGCCAGCGTGATCGGCATGCTCCACGGCGAGCCATCGGCGAGCCGCATGTCCAGGACAACCGAGCGGTAGT
>JACCZL010000722.1 GCA_013695975.1 Chloroflexota bacterium | reverse complement strand
ATTTCCCCGACAATGCGGTCGAATATTTCGTCAGCTACTACGATTACTACCAGCCCGAGGCCTATGTCCCTCGGACCGACACCTACATCGAGAAGGACACCCTGCTCAACGAGGACCTCGACCGCCTGCGCCACTCGGCGATGCAGTCGATCCTCACCCGTCGCGACACCCTGGTGGTGGCGTCAGTGTCCTGCATCTTCGGGTTGGGCGCCCCCGAGGACTACGGCCAGGCGGTCATCAGCCTGCGGCGCGGCGAGATCCGCAAACGCGACAAGGTCCTGCGCCACCTGACCGAGATCTACTACGAGCGCAACGACTACGATTTCAAACGCGGAACGTTCCGCGTCCGAGGCGACACCCTCGAGGTTCATCCGGCTGGTCAGGAGATCGCCGTCAGGATCGAGTTCTGGGGCGACGAGATCGAGCGGATCAGCGAAGTGGACTCGCTGACCGGCGAGGTGCTGGTCGAGCGGGCCTCGGTCGAGATCTATCCGGCCAAGTACTTCGTCACGACGCGAGACAAGCTCGATGCGGCGCTCGGCGACATCGAGGCCGAGCTCGAAGAGCAGGTCGCCGACCTCGAGCGCGAGGAAAAGATCCTCGAGGCGGCCCGGCTCAAGCAGCGAACCCAGTACGACCTCGAGATGCTGCGCGAGACCGGCGTCTGCTCCGGCGTCGAGAACTATTCGCGCCATCTCGGCCGGCGGGCAGCGGGCAGCACGCCCTGGACCTTGATCGACTACTTCCCGGATGACTACCTGCTGCTGATCGACGAGTCCCACATGTCGATCCCGCAGATCCGCGGGATGTTCAACGGCGACCGCGCCCGCAAGCAGGTGCTGGTCGACTTTGGCTTCCGGCTGCCCTCGGCCCTCGACAACCGCCCGCTGACCTTCCAGGAGTTCGAGCGCCACGTCGGCCAGGCGCTCTACGTGTCGGCGACGCCCGGCCCCTACGAGCTCGAGCACAGCGAGCAGGTCGTCGAGCAGTTGATTCGCCCGACCGGCCTGATCGACCCGAGTATCGAGGTGAAGCCGACCAAGGGCCAGATCGACGATCTGCTGGAACAGATCCACGATCGGACCGGCCGCGGCGAGCGGGTCCTGGTGACGACGCTGACCAAGCGGATGGCGGAAGACCTGGCCGATTATCTCCGCGACATGGGTGTCAAGGTCCACTATCTCCACTCCGAGATCGACACCCTGGAGCGGATCGAGATCCTCCGCGACCTGCGGCTGGGTGTTCACGACGTCGTGGTCGGGATCAATCTGCTCCGCGAGGGCCTCGATCTACCGGAGGTCTCGCTGGTGGCGATCCTCGACGCCGACAAGGAGGGCTATCTCCGCTCGGAGAGTGCCCTGATCCAGACGGTCGGCCGAGCAGCCCGCCACGTCGACGGCCACGTCTTCATGTACGCCGACACGATGACCGGGTCGATGCGCCGCGCGATCGACGAGACGTATCGACGTCGCCGCGCCCAGATCGCCTACAACGAGCGCCACGGCATCGAGCCCGTCGGAATCAAAAAGTCGATCCGCGACATCTCGAATCGAATCAAGGCGGTGGCCGAGGCGGCCGCCGAGTACGGCGCCGACGGCGGAATGGCGATGCCGAAGGACGAGATGGCGCGCCTGGTCAAGGACCTGGAGCTGCAGATGAAGCAAGCCGCCAAGGAGCTCGAATTCGAGAAGGCCGCCCTCCTCCGCGATCAGATGGTCGAGCTGAAACGACTGCTCGCCTCCGACGACCCGATCGTCCCGAAAGAGTGGCTGGCGAGACGATGAACGGTCGTCACGTAGGGGCGCGATTGATCGCGCCCCATCCAGGGCGCGATGCGTCGCGCCCCTATGGCACTCGAAATGCCGCTTGAAGAGATCGTCATCAAGGGTGCGCGCCAGCACAACCTGAAGGACGTCGACGTCACGATCCCGCGTGATCGGCTGGTCGTCATCACCGGGCTCTCCGGCTCGGGGAAGTCCTCGCTGGCCTTTGACACGATCTACGCCGAGGGTCAGCGGCGCTACGTCGAATCACTCTCGTCGTACGCTCGCCAGTTCCTCGGCCAGATGGACAAACCGGACGTCGACTACATTAGCGGGCTCTCGCCGGCGATCTCCATCGACCAGAAGGGCGCCAGTCACAACCCACGCTCGACGGTCGGTACGGTGACCGAGATCTACGATTACCTGCGCTTGCTCTACGCCAGGGTGGGACGCCCGCACTGTCCGAAGTGCGGCCGGCCGATCCAGCAGCAAACCGCCGAGCAGATCGTCGACGCGATCCTCGAGCTGCCGCCCGAGAGTCGGATCATGCTCCTGGCGCCGTTGGTCAAGGGTCGCAAGGGTGAGTACACCCAGGTCTTCGAGGACATCCGCAAGGCCGGCTTCGTGCGGGTACGTGTCGACGGCGAGATCCAAGACGTGGCCGACGAGATCAAGCTCGACCGCTACAAGATGCACACCATCGAGGTGGTGGTCGACCGTCTGGTCGTCCCCGAGACGAGTGGGCAGCGGGCGGCGGGCGGTGGGCAGACCGATGAAGCACGGCCCACTGACGTGGGGCGGATCGCCGACTCGGTCGAGCAGGCGCTCAAGCTGGGCGACGGGACGATCGTCGTCAGTGTCCTCCCGTCGACAGAGATGCCGACGGGGCGTGAGCTGGTTTTCTCCGAGCACTTCGCCTGCGTCTTCTGCGGGATCAGCCTCGGGGAGATCGAGCCGCGGACCTTCTCGTTCAACAGCCCACACGGGGCCTGTCCGGATTGCACCGGGCTCGGTCATCGACTCGAGATCGATCCGGAACTGGTGATCCCCAACAGGGCGCTGTCGCTGGCGGAGGGCGCGATCGCCTCGTGGGGCAAGGCCGGCATCAACGGCAACGCCTGGTATCGCGAGATCCTCGCCGCGGTGGCCAAACGCTACGGCTTTTCGATTCGCCAGCCGGTCTGCGAGCTGCCACAGCGGGCGCTCGATCTGGTGCTGTATGGCGTCAAGGGCGAGCGGGTGCCGGTCCTCCACCAGAACAAGCACGGTCGGGTCCATGAGTTTAACGTGCTCTACGAAGGGGTCATCCCGAATCTCGAGCGACGTTACAAGGAGACGGAGTCGGACTACATCCGTTCGGACATCGAGCGCTACATGGCGACTCGCCCGTGCCCGACCTGCAAGGGCGCCCGCCTGAAGCCGGAAGTGCTCAGCGTCACCATCGTCGGCCGACCGATCAGCGAGCTGACCAGCCTGTCAATTGGTCGGGCGATGCGCCTGTTCACGGCGCTCGAGGATCGGCAGCCCTTCGAGGAGCCACGCTCGATGCGGCCTTCCCGCCCCCGCTGGCCCGACGAGCGGGGATTGGTCCTAACCGACCGTGAGTACGCCATTGCCCGCCAGATCCTCAAGGAGATCCGGGCTCGGCTCGGCTTCCTGATCGACGTGGGCCTGGATTATCTGACCCTCGACCGCGCGGCCGGTACGCTCTCAGGCGGCGAGGCCCAGCGGATCCGCCTGGCGACCCAGATCGGCTCGGGCCTGATGGGGGTCCTCTACATCCTCGACGAGCCGAGCATCGGTCTCCATCAGCGCGACAACGCCCGCCTGATCCGAACCCTCAAGCGGCTGCGCGACATCGGCAACACCCTGATCGTCGTCGAGCACGACGAGGAGACGATCCGAGCTGCCGACCACATCCTCGACATCGGCCCGGGCGCCGGTGAGCATGGCGGTCGGGTCGTCGCGGAAGGGGACATCGACGCCATTATGACCAGCCGAGCGTCGATGACTGGACAGTATCTCATCGGCGCACTGTCGATCCCGATTCCGACCAGTCGCCGGCGGGGCAGCGGACAGGCGATTCGGATCACCGGTGCGCGTGAGAACAACCTCAAAGGCGTCGACGTGACGCTCCCGCTCGGGACGTTCGTCTGCGTAACTGGCGTTTCGGGCTCCGGTAAGAGCTCCCTGGTCAGCGAGGTTCTTTACAAGGCCCTCGCCCAATCGCTCCACAAGGCGCGCGATCGGGCCGGTGCCCACGACCGGATCGAGGGACTCGAGCAGCTCGACAAGGTCATCGACATCGACCAGTCCCCGATCGGCCGCACCCCGCGTTCGAACCCGGCCACATACACCGGGCTCTTCACCCCGATCCGCGAGCTGTTCGCCCAGGTGCCGGAGGCCAGGATCCGCGGCTACCTGCCCGGGCGCTTTTCGTTCAACGTCAAAGGTGGGCGGTGCGAGGCCTGCGAAGGCGACGGGATCCTCAAGATCGAGATGCAGTTCCTCCCCGACGTCTACGTCCCGTGCGAGGTCTGTAAAGGCCGTCGCTACAACCGAGAGACCCTCGAGGTCCGTTACAAGGGCAAAAACATCTCCGAGGTCCTCGAGATGACCGTGGAGGAGGCGCTAGCCTTCTTCGAGCCGATCCCGTCGATTCGAAACAAGCTGCAGACCCTCTTCGATGTTGGGCTTGGATACATCCATCTCGGCCAGCCGGCAACGACCCTCTCGGGCGGGGAGGCCCAGCGGGTGAAGCTGTCCTCCGAGCTGGCCCGCCGCGCGACCGGCAAGACAATCTACATCCTCGACGAGCCGACGACCGGGCTGCACTTCGCGGACACCAGCCGCCTGCTCGAGGTCCTCAGTCGACTGGTCGACGGGGGCAACACGGTCGTCGTCATCGAGCACAACCTCGACGTCATCAAGACCGCCGACTGGCTGATCGACCTCGGCCCCGAAGGCGGCGACGCCGGCGGCGAGATCGTCGGCGTCGGCACCCCCGAAGAGCTGGCCGAGAACCCCCACTCCTTTACCGGCCAGTTCCTCCAGTCGATCCTCGCCAACCGCCGCGCCTCCGTCGCGTAGCGGGGACGGCTCACACCGTTGATCGGGACCTCCTTCCTGATTCCGATTCGCGATAATGAAGGACGCCCGTTCCTGCCGTCTCAGTGGCGAGCGCTCCACCAGCGGCTCCTCGTCGAGTTCGGCGGCTACACTCGCGTGTCGAACGTCCAGGGCGCTTGGGAAGACCGGGGTCGCGTCTACCGCGATCGCAATCGGCAGTATCTCGTCAGCCTTGAGAGCTGGACGCAACTGCCCGCGTGGCTGGACCTGGTGCGCTGGGCTCGGCAGACTTTTCGCCAGGAAGCGATTCACGTTGAGGTGGCCGGGGTACCCGAGATCCTCCGGAATGTCAGTGGCTGACCGCCGTTACGCCATTAGGCGACCGCCACAACGGGGCGGTAAGGGATCGCGGGTTGACGACATGGGCGGAGCTATCCTATCGTTCGGATGGTGCGGGAGG
>JACCZL010000726.1 GCA_013695975.1 Chloroflexota bacterium | reverse complement strand
CGGCCGGCTCGATCGCCGCGAGCGGCCCGGCCGGGCGTTACCTGATCGAACAGGGCGTCGAGCCGCGCGACTTCAACAGCTACGGGGCGCGCCGCGGCAACCACGAGGTGATGGTCCGCGGCACCTTCGGCAACATCCGCCTCCGCAACGAGTTGGTGCCCGGCCGCGAGGGGAACTGGACGACGTACCTGCCGACGGATGAGGTGGAGACGATCTACGATGCCTCGGAGCGCTACCAGCAGGACGGGACGCCGCTGATCGTGCTAGCCGGCCGCGAGTACGGCTCGGGCAGCTCGCGCGACTGGGCGGCCAAGGGTCCGCTCCTGCTCGGAGTCCGAGCCGTCATCGCCGAGAGCTACGAGCGGATCCACCGCGCCAACCTGGTGATGATGGGGGTCCTGCCGCTCCAGTTCCGCCCGGGCGAGGGCCGCGCGACGCTCAGGCTGGACGGGACTGAAACCTACACGATCCGCGGCATCGCCGACGGCGTCGACGTCGGCGAGGAGATCACCGTCGACGCCGCCCGCGCCGACGGCAGCACCGTCACCTTCCAGACCCGCGCCCGTATCGACGCCCCGATCGAATCAGAGTACTACCGCCACGGCGGCATCCTGCCGATGGTCCAGCGCCGCCTC
This sequence comes from Chloroflexota bacterium, assembly GCA_013695975.1. GTDB lineage: Bacteria > Chloroflexota > UBA6077 > UBA6077 > JACCZL01 > JACCZL01. The sequence continues at coordinate 18,237 of JACCZL010000726.1, read as the reverse complement.
GCTCGCTGAAATTTCAAGTCGCCACGTGTTCCTGAACCGCATCGACGTCGAGCCGACCAACAACGGCTGTGAGCGCGACTTCCGCCCCAGTGTCGTCCACCGCAAGGTCATCGGCGGCCACCGCTCCGCCCGGAGAGCCCACGCCTTCGCCGTCCTGGGCGCCGTCAGTTGCCCAGATGTGCCAGCAGCGTCTCGATCGTCCACGTCGCAATGCCACAGCCTAGGAAGTCGGCATCGACGACGAGGCGCACCTCAGTGGTGCGGGAAGGGTTTGTTCAAGTCGAAGAGGTCGGCAAGCTCGTCTTCGGTCATGCCGGTCTCGTCGAGCATCCGCTTGATTGCGCGATCAAACTCTTCGAGAGCCTTGCGCCACTCGTCGGGCGTCGCCGTGGGAGGCGTGATCGTGGGTCCTCTCGACTCGGCGGCTCCATTGGTCGCGGGTGTCTCGCCGCCGACAGGGACGTAGTGGCCGATCAGTTGACCGTTCCGTTCGATCGCCAGCGTCTCCTGGGCGTCCAAGTACTCGGACGCCCGATCCTGGAACTCCTCCACCGGTACCTGCCTCATGGGCACCCTCTCGATCGCGAAGACCTCATCGCCCTCAGTATACTGCCGCTGCTACACAGGTCGACGGTGTCGGCATGGATGTCTCGTACCTGATCCAGTCGCACACGACCCACGTCCCGATCGTCGAGGTCGACCCCGAGACAAGCACGGTCAAGATCCTGAAGTCCTACGTCGCCAGCGACTGCTCGACGGTCATGAACCCGACGCTGCTCGACGGTCGGATCGTCGGAGGGATCGCCCAGGGCACCGGGACGGCTTTCCTGCCAGGGAGCGTCCCAGTGTCCAGACACCGGGACGTTCCCTCACGGTCGCGGTGCCGCTGACCGGCTAGCCCAACGCATCGAGCCGCGCGACTTCAACAGCTACGGGGCGCGCCGCGGCAATCACGAGGGGATGGTCCAGCGCCGCTTCGCTCGCTGAAATTTGGAGGTTCATCTGTATGGCTGGCCTGGCTGGGTGGCCGTGACCGCGGTTGGGTGGACATATGGCTCAATGGACGAGGCTTCCGCTGTGAGCAACGTCCGAATGGCAGCTTCAGCAGCCGGCCGAGCCAGGAAGTAGCCTTGTCCATGGTCACAGCCGAGCGCCTGGAGCTCTCCCAGTTGCTGGGCGGTCTCGATGCCCTCGGCCGTGACCGTGAGCTGGAGGCCCGTGGCGAGCGCGATCACGCTCCGAACGATGGCCAGGTCGCTATCGTCGTGCCCGAGTCCGTGGACGAAGGACCGGTCGATTTTCAGCGTGTCGATCGGGAACTGCTTCAAGTAGGCGAGCGACGAGTAGCCAGTGCCGAAGTCGTCGATGGCGAGGTGAATCCCCAGCGCCTTCAACTCCTGCATGGTGGTGATCGCACCACTCACGTGCTCCATCACGACACTCTCCGTAATCTCGAGCTCGAGGGCGCTGGGGTCCAGGCCAGTCTCTCGGAGGATCGTCGACACGTCCTCGACCAGTTCTGGGTGACGGAACTGGCGGGCCGAGAGATTGACGCTCATGACCAGGTCGTGAGCATCGGGCAGGTCGGCTCGCCAGGTCTGAGCCTGTCGGCACGCCTGCTCCAGCACCCACTGACCTATCGGCACGATCAGGCCGGTCTCTTCAGCGATGGGGATGAACCGGGCCGGCGAGACGAGCCCGCGCTGTGGATGCTGCCAGCGAACCAGCGCCTCCACCTCCGTGATCCGTCCCGTCTCGAGATCGACAATCGGCTGGTAGTCGATACGGAGCTCATTCCGCGGAACAGCGCCGCGGAGTTCGGCTTCCATGGTCATCCGGTTCATCGCGTCGATGGCCATGTCCTGGTCGAACATCACGTACTGGGCTTTCCCGTTCGCCTTGGCGCGGTACATCGCAAGGTCGGCGTGGCGCACCATGCCCTCTGCCGTCTCGCTTCCCGGGGTACTCACCGCGACGCCAATACTGAAGCTGGGACAGATCTCGTGGGTGTCGAGAGTGATCGGCGCACGCAGGCTCGTGACGATCCGATCGGCGGCCTCACGTGCGAACGCGTCGTTACCAATATCCTCAAGGAGAACGGCGAACTCATCCCCGCCGAAGCGCGCGGCGGTGTCCCCAGGCCGCACCGACGAGACGAGTCGCTCCGCGACCGACGCGAGGAGGCGGTCGCCCACAGCATGCCCGAGGCTATCGTTAATCACCCTGAAGTTGTCGAGGTCTAGATAGAGGACCGCGACGGATCGGCCCAGGCGCGGGGCGCGCGCGAGGGCCTGCCCGAGACGATCCATGAAGAGCGCCCGGTTGGGCAGCCCGGAGAGCAGATCGTAGTAGGCGAGGTGGCTCAACTGACCCTCGAGCTGCTTGCGCTCGCTGACGTCGCGGCTGACGGCAACGAGGTACCGCGAGCCGTGAGTAAGCGTCAGTTGGGTCTTTTTCGTGAGGAACGTGCGAGTCTGTCCATCGGCTCCCGTGAGCGCCTCCTCGTTCTCGCGGACAGTACCACCCGTGAGGGTCCGCTCGTCCTCGGCCCAGAAGACGTCCGCCTCCTCCTTTGGAAAGAGGTCATGGTCTGTCTTCCCGACGGCACCATCCGGCTGACCGAGCAGATCCCAGAACGCATCGTTCCCGAGAACCCACCGGTGCTGCTCGTCCTTCACGAAGATCGGGTCGGCGACGGCGTCAATCACGGCCTGGAGAAAGTCACGATTCTCCCGCAGCTCCTGTTCAGCCTGCTTGGGCGCGGTGATGTCCGTACATGTCCCGACCATCCCGATGAGCTGTCCCGCATCATCGACGATGCGGTCCATACGCAGCAGAATCGCGATAACCCGACCATCGCGGCCGCGAAGCTCAACATCGCCCTGCCACGAGGTTCCGCCGACGACGGTTGCCCAGCTATCGGCAGCGACCGTGGAGTCCACGTAGAGGGACTGCCACCCGCCATCCGTCTGAAGGGCATCGAGGGTGTAGCCGAAGAGCGCGGCAAAGGACGGATTGAGGTAGAACGGGTGCCCGTCCGCGTCGAAGATGATGACGGACTCGCTGCTGCTCTCGACGGCCTCGGAGAGACGCGCTGAGATCACTTCAACATGGTTCCGTGCAGTGCTGTCGCGCTCGAGGACGATCCGGCGCTCCGCGCTGGTTCGGTCCAGCAGGGCGGCCTTCTCGCTCCGCTCGCGCTTCAGCTCATCTTGAGCCTGCTTGCGCTCGGTGACGCCCCGCTGGGCCAGCGCCTTCTCGGCCTGCTTGCGGTAGCGTCGTTCGACCACTGGAGTTTCGCGTGCAGCTGATTGTCTAGCCATAGTGCGCTCCCGTGCCTCCCCTGGGCGTGCTGATCCGTTGAACTCACGGTGGTGTCGAGGCTCCCGCCGCGATCTAGGCGGCGCTCGCTGAGCGCTGCTTTGCCCAGCCGTTGCTGGGGTACGTTCCGTCGTCTACGCTAACGCAGAGGAGGGGACGGCCCTGGGAACCGGCATGAGCGTGAATGCGTTCGAGATGGAAAGAACGTTCGCTGGGTAGCACACCCCTTGGGGGTGATGGTGCTCGACGATCGCGAGCAAACCACTCCCGGACCTCGAAGCCTGCTGCATACACATTCGGGAGGCTTCAGTCATAGAACGCCGGCTGTGTTTTTATAGTGACGCATCGAGCGGAATCTGCCAACCTGTGACGGTGAGGCGCGACCATGGAGGGTGTAAGCGTTCGGCTCCCGGCCTGGTCCATCCCCTTCCCCGCGGCGCTGTCGTTCCTTCCGGGCAGACAGACAGATTTTGCTGATGTTGTTCGATCGACGTGGTCGGCGCGTGGCGCCGCGAAAGATGAGGCTGATCCATGCCCAGACTTGCCGACCTCCCGGCTCAGCGAAACGGAAAGTCCTACGAGACTGCCCCGACGGCTGACGACTACAACCAAGGTAGTGTCGATGCAGCCGTGGCTCGTCGCCGCCAGGTCGTCAGAGCGCAGGTCGTGGAGAAGAAGCGCGCGCGCACCATCTCCAAGCAGCAGCAGTTGGCCGAGCGGCTAGCTACGGCCACCCAACAGCTCGCCTCCGGTATCGTGCAGTCGGCCGCCGCTGTCCGCGAGCTCTCGAACGCCGTCGACGAGATCTCTCAGGCGGCGCAGAAAGCGTCGCGCGCAACTGTGGAGAGCCAGGCCGCGATCACCCAGATCGAGAAGAGTGCCGAGATCGCGTCGAAGCAGTCCCAGGCGTCGCTCAACCGGGTGAGCCGCGGCCAGGAGCTGATCCGCACCACCAGCGCGGACGTTGAGGTGCTGATCCAGGGCGTCAAGGACGTCGCCGACATCAACCTGGAGTCCGCCTCGATGGTCGGCGAGCTCGAGAAACAGGCCGAGGAGATCGGTGCGATCGTCCAGACCGTCGTCGGGATCGCCAAGCAGACCAACCTGCTGGCGCTGAACGCCGCTATCGAGGCGGCCCGAGCCGGCGAGCACGGGCGCGGCTTCGCCGTCGTCGCCGACGAGGTCCGCAACCTGGCCGAGACCTCCGAGAAGTCCGCGCGCGACATCCGCGAGCTGGTCGAGGCGATCAAGTCCGAGGTCGACATCGTCGCCAAGGTTGTCGAGCAGTCGGGTCGCGACGCCTCCAACCAGACCGAAAGGGCTGCGAAGATCACCGAGGATTTGAGAACGATCGAGCATGGCATGGACGAAATCAAGGCACGCTCGCTGGAGATCGCGACCGACGCCGGTGAATCGGCTGCCGCGGCGCTTCAGTTCAAGACGGGCGTCGAGCTGATCGCCAAAGCGGCGCAGGAGCAAGGGGCGGCGGTCGGTGAGATCAGCAACGTGATCGAGGAGCAGAACCGCTCCCTGGCAGACATGGGCGCGGCCGCCGACGAGCTAGCAGAGACCTCCGAGGGGCTCGAGTCCTCCACCTCGGTCAGCAAGTCGGCCGAGGGGCTGGCTTCGGCCGCCGAGGAGCTGTCGGGCACCGTCGACGAGGCGAGCCGGGCCGCCCAGGAGATCGGCCAGGCGGTCACATCGATCGCGACGGCTGCCGACGCGCAGGCCGCGGCGAGTGAAAAGTCGGCCGGCGCGGTCGAGGAGATCGAACGGGGCTCGGCACGGATCCAGGAGAAGGCCGCCGTGTCGCTCGAGAAGGTCAACGCCCTCCAGGCGTCGCTGACGCAGGACAAGCTCGAGGTGGACGATCTCATCAGCGGGATCTCGGACGCGGCAGTGGCGAGTGCCCACTCGGCCGAGACCATCCGCCAGCTCGAGGTCTCGACTGGACGGATCGACAAGATCGTCGACGCCATCGTCAACGTGACGATCCAGACGAATCTGCTGGCCGTCATCGGCGGCATCGAGGCAGCCAGAGCTGGTGAGTACGGCCGTGGCTTCGCCGTCGTGGCCGCCGATGTTCGCAGCCTGGCGAAGGACTCGGCTGAGAACGCCGAGAAGATCAAGGATCTGGTGAAGCGAGTCCAGCAGCAGGTCGCCAAAGTCGCCCTCGACATTGACGGCGCCGGTGTGAAAGCGCGCCAGGAGGTCGAGACTGCCAGGACGTCGATGGCCAACCTGAAGCAGATTGAGACGGACGTCATCGCGCTCCAGCAGGGTGTCGGTGCCATCGCCATGGCCGCCGCCGAATCGCTTACGGCCGTAACTGACGCGAAGCGTGGGGTCGAGCAGATCGCTCAGGCCGCGTCCGAGGCCGCCGCGGCGTCGGAGGAGGCCTCGAAGGGGGCCGGCGAGCAGGCGCGCGGCCTGGCCGAGTTGGCGAGCGCCGTCGAAGAGGTCTCCGCCCTGGCCGACGAGCTCCAGAATCTGTAGGACCCAGCAGGCAAGGAGCACACCTCCATGGCAACCAAGCGTGAGAAGCAGCCGGCGCCCCCCGCGGGCGTCGAGGCGACGGACCTCGATGTTGCTGTCGTCAGCGCGACACCGCGGGCGACGACACCGGATCAGACGGACCAGCCGGAGCGAGTTGATGCTGAGGCCGATGAGACCCAGTTCGTGACGTTCATGCTGGACGGCGAGGAGCTAGGCGTGCCGATCGCCGCCGTCAAGGAGATCGTCAGGGTTCCGGACATCACTCGCATCCCGAAGGCGGCTACCTACATCGAAGGTGTCGCCAATCTGCGCGGCAGCATCCTGCCGATCGCGAATCTTCGACGCAGGTTCGACCTGCCCGACGAGGAGCGGACCGACGACAATCGCGTCGTGGTGATCGAGGTCGGCGGACGACTGATGGGCCTGGTCGTCGACCAGGTATCGGAGGTACTGCGGGTCTCCGACGAGAGCGTCGAGCCGCCGCCGCCGATCGTGAGCGCGACCCTCGGTACTGACTTCCTACACGGCGTAGCGAAACTGAAGGGTGGCGAGCGCCTGGTGCTGCTGCTCGACATCGACAAGGTGCTCCCAGCCGAAGAGGTGGAGGTCACCACGGCCGAGGCTGTGCGGACCGCCGCTCGGTCCGACGTCGAGGCGCGGGCCAGCCGCCAGGTGATCGAGGAGGAGCAGATCGTTAGCTTCCGCGTCGCCAACGAAGAGTATGCCATCTCGATCGACGACGTCCAGGAGATTATTCGCGTCCCCGAAATCTCCCACGTGCCGAAGGCACCGGCCTCCATTGACGGGATGGTCGCCTTGCGCAACCGCCTCCTGCCCATCGTCAACCTCAGGAAGCGATTCCTGATGCCGACGATCGAGCTGGATGAGGATAGCCGGATCGTGGTGGTCAGCTTCGGCAACGTCGTGACCGGCATCCAGGTCGACGCCGTCTCGGAGGTGCTCAGCGTGCCGAAGGACGCGATCGAGCCGCTCCCCGAAATCATGAGCGCCAGCGCGGCCGATCAGCTTCGGGGCATCGTCAGGCTCGATGACGGGAAGCGCCTGATCATGCTGCTCGACGTCAGCCGAATCCTCTCGTCAGCCGAGCTTGGAGAGCTCGCCACGCCCGGCGAGGGAGGACAGATTGTGTCCACCGTCTCGGAGATGGGGCGCCGCCATGCGCTCGACGAGGAGCAGTTCGTGAGCTTCCGCGTCGAGCACGAGGAGTTTGGCATCAACATCCAGCAGGTCCAGGAGATCATCTGGCTGACCGAGATCACCCGGGTTCCCCGCACGTCCGCGTTCGTCGAAGGGATCATCAACCTGCGTGGCAGCATCCTGCCGGTGATCGACCTGCGAAAGCGGTTCGGCATCGTGGCGGCCGAACCGACCGACTCGACGAGCATCGTGGTGGTTGACGTCGGTGGTCGCAAGACCGGCATCGTCGTGGACGCGGTTTCTGAGGTTCTCCGCCTCAACCGCGATGCGATCGAGCCGCCGCCGCCAGTCGTCGCCGGGCTGGATGTCAGCTTCGTCGAAGGCGTCGGCAAACTGCCGAACGGCCGGGGGATGCTGATCATCCTGAACCTCATCGAGGTGCTCTCACTCGTCGAACTCAGCGTGGTGGCCTGACGTGGGCAGGCAACGACCTGCTGCGCCATCCACCACGGCTGCCACGCCACCGATCGTCGAGGTCGGCAGCGTCCGGCGAGCGCGTGGTCCCACGCGAGGCGCCAGGCCGGCCAGGTGCCCCGCTGGTTCGATCGCGACCGCGGCATGACCCAGGTCAGGGTCCTGGTCGTCGAAGACTCGGCGTTCATGCGCCGCCGCCTGACCAGCATCATCGAGTCCGACCCTGGGCTGGTGGTGGTTGGCATCGCCCGGAACGGCGAGGACGCCGTTGAGCGGGTCCGCGAGCTGCAACCAGACGTCATCACCCTCGACATCACGATGCCGCGCATGGACGGCCTGACGGTGCTCATCCGTATCATGATGGAATGTCCCACGCCGACCATCATCGTCAGCTCGCTCACCCAGGACGGCGCATCGACCACGCTTGAGGCACTCGAGCTTGGGGCTGTCGACTTCGTGGCCAAGCCATCTGGCACGGTCTCGCTGGACATCGACAACCAGCGCGAGGAGATCGTCGCGAAGATTCGAGGGGCAGCCGAGGCGCGGGTCGGTCGGCGACGGTCGAGTGCGTCGCTTCGTCGGCAGGCCGGCGCTATCGGTCGGGCCGAGCGAAGCCGCCAGGCTGGGGGCGACGATGTCCCATCCCGGTTGGTCGGAGCGCGGCGCGTCGGTGCACGAGCGTCCTCGCCAACGGCCCGCGCCGCGACGGCTGGCGCCATCATCGCGATCGGGGTATCGACCGGTGGACCCCAGGCGCTCCTCGAGATCCTTCCGTCCTTGCCTCGCTGCCTGCCGGTCCCGGTGGTGATCGTCCAGCACATGCCGCCCGCCTTCACCGGCCCCTTCGCGCACCGCCTCGACGCCGCATCGGCCGTTTCCGTCAAGGAAGCGGAGCACGGCGAGCGGCTCATGGCCGGAACCGTCTACGTCGGGCCGGGTGGTTACCAGATGACGGTTGCCAAGAGCGTCACGGGGGGCGCCCCCAGGATCCGTCTGAGCCACCGCCCGCGCGGTCTCGTCTTCTGTCCGTCGGTGGACGTGCTATTCGACTCGGTGGCCTGGCTCTACGGCCGATCAGCCGTTGGGGTGCTGCTCACCGGGTTGGGCGACGACGGCGCCGATGGCATGGTGGCGATTCGGCGGGCCGGCGGCGCCACCATCGCCGAGTCCGATGAGACGGCCGTGGTCTTTGGCATGCCGCGCGTGGCGATCGAGCGCGGTGGCGCGGACGTGGTCGCACCAGTCTACCAGGTGGCCGACCGAATCCTTGATGCCCTCAGGGAGAAGACGCGATGACGACCGACCACCTTTTTGCGGCGCTCGAACAGGCCGATGCCATCGAGCGCCGCCGGATCCTACGTGATCTCCCGCCGACCAACGATCCGGCGACGCTGGGCCTGATCGCGCGTAGGCTCTCGGACCCCTCGACGGCCGTCTGCGAGGCGGCCATCGAGGCGCTGACGCGCCACGGCGGGCACGACGCCGCCGAAGCGGCCGCGCCTGGCCTTCGCTCGAACGACCCGGCCCAGCGCGGGTATGCCGTCGATGCGCTGATCCGACTCGGCTCGGACGCCATCCCGACGATGACCACGCTGCTCGCCGACCCGGACCACGACGTTCGGAAGTATGCCGCTGAGGCGCTAGCCACCGTCGGCGACCAGAGGGCCGTGGCGGCGCTCGGTGTGCTGCTCGAGGATAGGGACGTCACTGTCGCCGCCGCGGCGGCCGAAGCGCTTGGACTGCTGGGGCTGCCTGACGCGATCCCGGCCCTGGCAGAGGTGGCCCGGGACGGCCTCGACTGGCTGCGGGTGGCGGCGATCTTTGGCCTTGGCGAGATCGGCGGCCCGGACGCGCTGGCTCACATCTGCGCCACCCCACTGGAGGCGCCGTTTCCAGTCCTCGCCAGCGCTGTGGAGGCAGTCGGCCGCGCCGCCAGCGCCGAGCCGGCGCGCGCCCTCGCCTTCCTGGCCGAGCTGGTCGCCGACGACGATCGGGCCTTGACCGACCTGGCTCTCCGCGCGCTCGGCTCGGTCCTCGATCTCCAGCCGTCCCTGTCCGTGCCTCAACCGACACGGCAGACGCTTGCGCGAGTCGCGCGGCTCCGCTTGAGCTCACCGGATCCACAGCTCCGCGCTGCGAGTGCTCGCTGCTTCGGCGCCGTTCCCGAGGCTGCCTCGCCCGAGGGCGTAGCGATGCTTCGCGTGCTCTTGGCGTCAGACGGAGAGACCTCAGTTCGCCTGGAAGCCCTGCGGGCCCTGGCCTCCACCGGCGGGGTCACATCGACAACGCTCGTCGGCCTGGCGGCCGACGAGGGCGAGGATTCGGATTTTCGCGTGGCCGCCCTGCGGCTGCTCACGAGCCACGCCGATCGGTCCGGCCCGGATGTGGTGAGGTTGCTCGTCCGGGTGGTGACGGCGGCCGAGCAGCCGCTGGTGCGAGCCGCCGCGCTGCGGGCGTTGTTGCAGGTCGAGAGCACGGAGGCACTCCGTCACGGACTCGACGTCCTCGACGACGAAGGTGTACGGGACGACGAACCAGCCGTCGCCGAATTGTCGGCCTGCCCAGTGGAGGCCCGCCTCGCACTGGCGTGGAAGGCGCTCGACGAGGCAACGCCCGCGACCCGTCGCTGGACGTTCACCAGCCTCCTGCCGGTCAGCCGCGCTAGCGACGTGCGCGCAGCCGATGGTGGCCCAAACCTGCTGGCGCGCGCCGCGCTCGACGACGACCGGTCCGTCCGCGCTCACGCCCTGCGGCTGCTCGACGACGATCGAGACGTGGCACGTCTCGGACAAGAACTGACGCGGAGTCTCGCATAATGCAGATCGAGAGATCCGTCTTCGGGCGCCTGCGTGAGCTCGTCTATCACCATTCCGGCCTGTCCTTCGACGAGAAGAAGATGTACTACTTTGACCGGCGTGTCGAGACCCGGATCGAGGCGGTCGGGGCGACCAGCGTCACCGACTATGTTCAACTGCTCCGCCGCGGCGATGGCGCAGACGAGCTGCAGGCGCTGTGCGAATCGCTGACCACCAACGAAACGTACTTCTTTCGCGAGTACGCGCAGCTCAAGGCGTTCGCCGAAGGCGTACTTCCGATGCTTCTGAATGCGCGCCGCGCGGCCGGCACGCGACGTCTGCGGATCTGGTCGGCCGGCTGCTCGACGGGCGAAGAACCGTACACCCTCGCCATCATCCTGCGCGAGATGATCGAGGACTTTGAGCAGTGGGACGTCTCGATTCTAGGGACGGATATCAGCCGGGAGGTGCTGAGGCGGGCCAGGCAGGCCATCTACGGCACGCGCGCTTTGAAGGACGTGCCCACCATCTATCGCCAGAGATATTTTCGGACGGAGGCGGACGGCGAACGGGTCGCGACCCTCATCAGCCGGATGGTCACGTTTCGACAGGCCAACCTGAAACTGGCTCGTCCACCGCGCGACCTGACGGACCTGGACGCGATCTTCTGCCGCAACGTGCTGATCTACTTCGGCGACCACTCGCGGCGCCAGGCGGTGGAGATGTTCCACGACGCACTCACGCCGGGCGGTGCCATTTTCCTCGGCTCGTCTGAGTCGGTCGGGCGGATCACCTCGGCGTTCCACCCTGTCCAACTTGGCCGCATGCTGACGTACATCAAATGATGCCGCGCACGACGCACACGAAGGAGCTCACCATGGCGACGCGCATCCTGATCGTCGACGACTCGGCGTTCGTCCGATCCCTCCACGACTACATCTTCAGATCCCACGGTTTCGAGACGCTGCTGGTCGATAGTGGTTTCGCGGCGCTGGAGGCGCTCAATCGGGAGACGTGCGATCTGGCCGTGGTGGACGTGAACATGCCGCGCATGGACGGTCTGACGCTGACCCGCCACATCCGCGCCGACCCCGCGACAGCCGAGCTGCCGATTATCGTGCTCTCCACCGAGCGTGACGACCGCGACGTCGTGCAGGGGCTCGAGGCCGGGGCGAACGTCTACGTCTTCAAGCCAACCGATCCCGAAGCGCTGGTCCGGCACGCCCGCATGTTGCTCGGACCGGGCGCCTGAGCGGTCAGGCGAGACGACGACCGATGGACCCGCGCGAGACACCAGCCCTACGCCAGCAGCTCTTGGACGAGCTGGTCACCGAGGCGATTGAGCATCTGGACGCGGCCGATGCGTTACTCGACGCCGCCGACCAGGGTGGTCTTGGAGCCGACGCGCGTGACCGGCTGATGCGCGCCATGCACACGATCAAAGGTTCAGCCGGCTACATGGAGCTCACCGACATCCTGGGCCTTGCCCACGCCCTCGAGACGATCGTGCGACAGCCCACCGGCGACGACGCGCCGCCGCGGCTCGACCTGTTGCGGGCCGGAACGGCCGAGCTGCGCGATCTCGTCGAGCACGTCGACGCGCCACGCTCGGCATCTGCCGAGCTGCTCGCCGCCCTCGGACGTGCCGATGCGCCGCCGGCCGAGCCGGCTATGCGACGCGGGCCATCGGTGGCGGAGATCTTCCTCGACGTCGTTCGGCAGCAATGCCATGCCCTCCGCATCGCACTACCACGACTCGCCGGGCCGGGCGACCCGGCCGGTCCCTCCGACGGAGCCCCGATGGTGCTCCGAGCGCTCGCGTCCCTCCGCTCGGCAGCATCGTACGCCGGTCGCGACGATGTGCTGCTCCTGCTCGACACCCCCCTGAACAATGGAACCGCCGAAGCTATGGGCGCCGAACGAGTCGCTCGCCTGCTTGACGCGCTCACGAGTGTCGTGGGCGGCGTGGCACCTGTCGATCTGGCGGCGTTCACTCCCGAGCCTAGCGCGCGTGCTGACCACACCGTCGAGATGGTGAGCGCGGCGGATGGAGACGGCCAGCCTGGCACGAACGCCGCACCGACACCCTCAACCCGTCTGCCGACATCGACCGATCTCTCCTCGGTCGAGGCGGTCGCCACGCTGCGTGTCCCATTCGCGCGGGTCGATGCGCTGATGGGGCAGGTGGGCGAGCTGCTGACTATCCGCGGCCAGCTCGACCACTTCCTGGGACAGGTCGAGGGTGCCGGCTGCGCCAGATCGCTGATCCGTCAGGGTCGGCTCCTGGCGGGCTCGCTCGGCCGGTCGGTTGACGATCTCCAGAATACGTCACGCGAGTTGCGACTCGTCCGGCTCGAGACGGTCTTCCGTCGGCTGCCGCGCATCTGTCGTGACGCCGCCGCCCACACGTCGAAGCAGGTTCGCCTGGAGCTACACGGCGGCGATACCGAGCTCGACAAGACGGTCGCCGAGGCGCTCGCCGACCCGCTCCTGCATCTGCTACGGAACGCCGTCGATCACGGCATCGAGCGCCCACACGAGCGCCGGGCGGGCGGCAAGCCGGAGACCGGGGTGGTGGTTGTCACCGCCCGGCAGGAGGCAGCAGAGGTCGTCATCGACGTGCGCGACGACGGTCGCGGCATCGATCCCTGGAGGATCCGGGCACGTGCTGTGGAGGCCGACGTGATCGACGCCGCGACCGCGGCCGAGCTGTCTCCAGATGGGATCCTCGACCTGCTGTTTCGGCCGGGGTTCAGCACCGCCGCCTCCGTGACTGGCATCTCCGGGCGAGGCGTCGGGCTGGACGTGGTTCGGGCGAACGTCAGCCAGCTTGGCGGGAAGGTGGTGATCCGGCAGGTCTCGCCGGGCACGGCCTTCGAGCTGCGACTTCCGGTGCGCCTGGCCGCGACGGACGTCGTGCTGGTCCAGGCCGGCGGCCAGACATTCGCGGTCGCGCTGGACGACGTGCGCGAGACGCTCACGGTCGCTTCCGACCGCGTTCGTCGCGTCGCCGGACGGCCGGCCATCGTCCACCAGGGGCGAATCGTGCCAATCGTCAGCCTCGCCGAGGTTGTCGGACTGGGTGCCAACATCGGGACTGGTGTAGATGAGAGGGCGCTGATCGTCGCAGCGGTCGCGGGGCAACTTGTCGGGCTGGCGGTCGATAAGATCGGTCGGCATCAGCAAGTCGTGGCGAAGCCACTCGCCAGCTACCTCGCATGGCCGGGTCTGAGCGATGCCGCCGTACTTGGCGATGGCAGAGTCGTGCTGGTAGTCTGGCCCGCGCGGCTCATCGCTTCGGCCCTAGCAGCCCCACCAGCCACTGCGTGAGCGCCCACCGCCTGCCGATCGGAACGGCCTGACCGAGCGGGACAGGGATCACCCATGAGGCTCGACGGTTGGATCGTCGGAGGGATCGCCCAGGGCGTCGGGACGGCTTTCCTGCTAGGGAGCGTCCCGGGGTCCGAACGCCGGGACGCTCCCTGACGGTCGCGGTTCGGATACCCTCCTAGCGGGCCAGCACGTGGATGCAGACGGCGGCGGTGCGGTCAGCGACGGTCCCGCCGGCGTTTTCGGCGACGGCGATACGGGCACCGGGCACCTGACGGGCGCCGGCCTGACCTCGGAGCTGGCAGACCAGCTCGGCGATCTGGCCGAGGCCTGTCGCGCCGCTCGGGTTGCCCTTCGTCTCAAGCCCACCGGAGGGGTTCACTGGCTTCGTTCCGCCGAGGGCGGTGAACCCGTCCGCGATCAGACGGGACTCCTCGCCCGGCCTGCACAAGCCCAACGGGGCGTATGCCAGGAGCTCGCCCGACGCGGCGGCGTCGTGGACCTCGGCCACGTCGACGTCGTCGGGCCCGGCGCCGGCCGTTGCGTACGCCGCGGCGGCGGCCCGCGCCAGCACGGCCTCGTTGTCCTCGTCGACGCTCGGGTGGCCTGAGACGAGCACCGACGCGCGAATCGCCACGCCGTCCCGCCCCTGCTCCCGCGCGAACCGCTCGCTCGTGACGACCGCCGCCGCGGCGCCGTCGGTGATCGGACTGCACATGAGACGGGTGAGCGGCTCGGCGACCATCGGGGAGGCCAGCACTTCCTCGGGCGTGTAGGGCTCGCGATACTGGGCCAGTGGGTTCTCGACTGCGTGACCGTGGTTCTTCGAGGCGATCCAGGCCAGGTCATGCGCGGTGAGTCCGTGGGTGTGCAGGTATCGCCGCACGCGCTCTGCGTAGATCTCCATGAACGGGCTGCTGTTCGGGGCAGCCGGCGTGTTCTCGGTCACCTCGGCGGCCCCGGCCAGCGCGAGCAAGGTGCGACGACGGTCGGGGTGGTACAGCTTCTCCACGCCGACGACGAGCACACACTCGGCCTGACCGGCGACCACCGCGTTGCAGGCCAGGTGGAGCGCGGTGGACGAGCTGGCGCAGGCGTTCTCGACGTTGACGATCGGAACACCCCCGATGCCGGTGTCCTGGAGGACGACCTGGCCGCGGACGCTCTCCTGTCCGGTCATCGTTCCGGCCATGGCGTTGCCGACCAGGGCCATCTGGACCGCCTCCGGCCCCAGCCCGGCGTCGCTCAAGGACAAGGCGACGGCCTCTCGCGCGAGGTCCTTGAGGGAGCGGTCAGGGTGCCGCCCGAAGCGGGTCATGCCGACCCCGAGGATGCGTGGGGCGCTCATCGGCCTTCCGGTGCCGGGGCGGCCGGGTCGGCGGGTTGGAGGTGCGCAAACTCGTCCGGGACGATCTCGGCGACGAGCAGCTTGGCGAGGCCGAGCACCTGCACCCCGACGTTCTGGACGACGGGCGTCTCGGATCGCGCGAGCTGCTCGGCGAGGGCCCGGAGCTGTCGGACCTGGTCGACTTCATCGGCGCGTGACATCGGCTCCTCCCTCGGCTCCCTGGGCTCAGCGGGCGGTGTAGAGGACACGCTGACGGCCCTGCTTGCGCTCATCGGTCCAGCGGCGGACTTTGAACTCGAACCGTGGCAGCGGCTCGTCCGCCTCGACGACGTCCATCCGGGTCCCGACCTGCCCTCGGAGCTGCCGCTCCAGTTCGGCCCGCAGGGGCTCGCGGCGGTCCGGAGGGGTGGTCGGCTTGAGCTCGACCCTGACGGTCACCGTCTCCTGCCCCGCGTCGTTCAGGAAGACGCGGCCCTGATACTCGGCCACCTCGGGGTAGGCGAACAGGACCGCGTCGACGGCTGAGGGCCAGACGTTGACCATTCGGATCTTGAGCATGTCGTCGTAGCGGCTGATGTTGCCGGCCAGGAAGGCGGCGAACGGACGACCGCACGGGCAGGAGCCGCCGGGCAGGTAGACGACCTTGTCGTCGGTCGCGAAGCGGAGCAAGGTCGACGCGTCTCGCGTCAGCGTGGTCAGGACGATCTCGCCTTCCTCGCCCTCCCCCACCGGCTCGCGGGTCTCGGGATGCAGGACCTCCACGTAGGACAGGTGCTCGAGGATGTGCATCTGGCCGTGGCGGCCATCCGGCACCGCGCCGCGCTCGCAGGTGAAGGCGAGGCCGCCGCCCTGCTGGGTGGAGCCGTACATCTCCTGGAGCCGCGCCCCCCAGATCTCCTCCATCTGCCGCGCCCAGTCGGCGCTGTACGCCTCGGTGGCCAGGACGATCGATTGGAGGTCGGGGAACGCCTCGCGCGGGACCAACCCCGCCTCCTCGCAGGCCGCCGTCAGCCGTTGCAGGTAGGCCGGCACCGCTGCGAGGTGCTGGGGCGAGAAGCGCCGCATGTGCTTGAGCTTGTCGTCGGTGCTCTGGGTGCCGACGTGGATCGCGTTGGCCCCGAGCAGCATCAGTCCGCGGGTCATCGAGTCCGGGCCGGCCAACTGGCCGACCGTGCCCGGCCAGCAGTTGAAGAACCGGTCCCCACGGCGCACGCCCGCCCAGTACAGGCCGTGGGTCCAGGTGTGGCCGTAGTAGAAGGTGTCGGCGGTGGTGTGGCCGTACAGCTCCTGGCCGATGCCGGTCGTGCCGCTGGTCCAGTAGATGCCGGCGAGCTGCTCGGGCGGAACACCGATCCGGGTGCCAAAGGGCGGCGGCGCCTGCTGGTCGTCGAGGAGGTCTTGCTTGCGCACCAGCGGGACCCGCCCGCGATAGTCGTCGAGGGTCCGGATGTCCTCGGGGCGGACGCCGTGCCGCTCCCAGAGGCGGCGGTAAAAGGCGTTGGTCCGGTAGGTATGCTCGAGATGGTAGCGGAGCTTCTTCCATCGCAACGCCGCCAGCTCGTCGACGGAGAGCGTCTCGATCGCGGGACTGTACTGCGCCATTCCCCTTCCTCCTCTCGCGCGGACGATTCGCGCGGCCCGAGACGTGGCCGCCGACGGCCCGATCAGTCGAGCTGCAACGAGACGGTCTTCTCTTCAGTGAACTCGGCGAGCCCTTCGGCCCCGCCTTCACGGCCGTAGCCGCTCTCCTTGAGGCCGCCGAAGGGCGCTTCCACCGCCGCCGGCAGCGGGTCGTTGATCCCGACGATCCCGGCATCCAGCGCCTCCGCCATCCGCACCGCGCGATTAAGGTCGCGCGTGAAGACGTATGCCCCGAGCCCATAGGGCGACCGATTGGCCCGCTCCACGACCTCGGCTTCTTCGCTGAAGCGCAGGACCGAGAGGACCGGCCCAAAGGCTTCCTCCCGCAGGATAGCGCAGTCCTCGGGGGCGCCGACCAGTACCTGGGGGCGCCAGAACCATCCGGTCCGAGTCTCCGGTTCGCCGACCCAGGTACCGCCGGTGTGTACCTCGGCGCCGCGTCGCGTCGCTTCGGCCACCATCTCCTCGACCTTCCGGTAGCCCTCCTCGTTGATCAGCGGGCCCATCTGGCTCTCAGGGTGGACGCCGTTACCGACCCGCACGCGGTCGACCATCGCCCGCAGCTTGCCGACGAACTCGTCGGCGATAGACTCGTGGACGTAAATCCGGTTCGGCGCCGCGCAGACCTGGCCGGCGTTACGGATCTTGCCGCGCGAGAGCCCGTCGACCGCCTTGTCGAGGTCGGCATCGGGGAAGACCACGTACGGGGCGCTGCCGCCAAGCTCCAGCGAGACGCGCGGGAGCCGCTCGGCGGCGGCCCGCACCAGCAACCGCCCGACCGCCGTCGAGCCGGTAAAGCTGAGGCGCCGGACCCGCGGGTCGGCCAACCAGGTTTGAGCGATGGTCGCGGCGTCGCCGGTGATCACGTTGAGCACGCCGGGCGGTAGGCCGGCGTCCTCGGCCAGGCGGGCGAAGGCGAGCCCCGACAACGGCGTCTCCGGGGCGGGCTTGACCACCACCGTGCAGCCCGCGGCCAGGGCCGCGCCGACCTTCCGCGCGATCAGGCCGAGCGGGAAGTTCCAGGGCGTGATCGCCGCCGCCACGCCGGCCGGCTGCCGAACCACCCAGACGCGCTTGTCCCGCTGGGCCGAGGGGATCACCGTGCCATAGGCGCGCTTGGCCTCCTCCCCGTACCAACTCACGAACGCCGCGGCCGAGCGCGCCTCGTCGCGCGCCTGTCGGAGCGGCTTGCCCACTTCGGCGGTGATGATCTGGGCCAGGTCGTCGCTCGACTCCCGCATCCGCTCGCCCAGCCGCAGGAGGTAGCGAGCGCGTTCCCGCCCGGCCAGGCTGGCCCACTCGGAGAACGCAGCGGCGGCCGCGTCCACGGCGCTCCGGGCCTCGCCCTGCCCACCATCCGGCGCCTCGCCGATGACGGTGAGAACCGCCGGGTCCAGGACCGCGAGCCAGCGATCGCCGGCCGTCGCGACCCATTCCCCGCCGATGTACATGCGGTGCTGCCGCTCGCCCTCCAGGAGGGGGAGCGGTTTCGAGTGACGTGCCGAGTCGGCGATCATGGGGTGGCCTGTGAAGTTTGCTCGGCTCGTCGGCGGCTCACGGCCGCGGCGTGCCCGGCGGCCCACCTTGACAGGCGGAGCCCGGACAGTATACTTAGTTATCACTCACTAAGCAACGGCTCCGTGCACCCCTCAGGGCGCCACCGTACCATTGTAC
>JACCZL010000698.1 GCA_013695975.1 Chloroflexota bacterium | reverse complement strand
GAGGATTGGGCCTTGACCTTCGCGCCGGCCGTCTACATCGGCGGACTGCTCCAATTCTTCGTCCCGCTGCGGGCGACCGCGGAGGGGGCGTTTTGGCCGATCATGCTCCTGGCCTGTAGCTGGGCTTGTGACAGCGCCGCCTACTTTGCCGGCCGGGCGCTCGGCCGAGCCAGGCTGGCGCCGCGGATCAGTCCAAAGAAGTCGGTCGAGGGCGCGGTGGCCGGCGTGCTGGCCGCGGTGGTTGCCGGAGTGCTTGGGGCGCTGGTCGTCAGCCAGCCATGGGCGCGGCTGGCCGGGTTCGGGCTGACGATTGCGCTGTGTACGATCTTCGGCGACCTGGCCGAGTCGTTCGTCAAGCGGCTGTGCGGCGCCAAGGACTCTGGCGTACTCTTTCCCGGGCACGGCGGCGTGCTCGACCGAATGGACAGCTTGCTCCTGAGCGCGGCCGGGGGATACTGCTACGTGGTGGTGACGGGATGAACCAGCCGAAGCGCATCGCGATTCTCGGGAGCACCGGCTCGGTCGGTCGGCAGGCGCTCGAGGTGATCGCCTGGCATCCAGACCGGTTCGCCGTCGTCGGCCTGGCGGCCCGCAACGACAGCCCGGCCTTTCGAGAGCAGGTCGCTCGCTTCAAACCCCGCCTGGCCGCCCTGAGCAGCCCTGGCGAAAACGGCTGGCATCCGGCGGAGACCCGCGGACTCGGCGGGGCCGAGGGGCTGGTCGAGCTCGCGAGCATGCCCGACGCCGACCTGGTGCTCGTCGCGACCAGCGGGACGGCCAGCCTCCGGCCCACGATCGCCGCGCTCGAGGCCGGCCGGCCGGTCGCCCTGGCAAACAAAGAAGTCCTGGTGATGGCCGGCCACCTGGTGATGCGCGCCGCCCGCCGCGGGGGCGTGGCGGTGATCCCGGTCGACTCGGAGCACAGCGCGATCTGGCAGTGCCTGCGCGGCGAGGCGCCGGAGCGGGTCCGACAGGTCACGCTGACCGCCTCGGGCGGGGCCTTTCGAGACCTGCCACTGGAGGAGCTGCCCAGGGTGACGCCGGCCCAGGCGCTGCATCATCCGAACTGGCGGATGGGGGCCAAGATCACCGTCGACTCGGCGACCCTGATGAACAAGGGACTCGAGGTCCTGGAGGCCTGCTGGCTCTTCGACCTGCCGCTCGAGCGGACGCGGATCGTGCTCCACCGTGAGAGCATCGTCCACTCGCTGGTCGAGTTCGCCGACGGCTCGGTCAAGGCCCAGCTCTCGCTGCCGGACATGCGACTGCCGATCCAGTATGCGCTGAGCTATCCCGAGCGGCTGGCGGTGCCGAGCGAGCCGCTCGACCTGGCCAGGATCGGCTCGCTCAGCTTCGGCGAGGTCGACCGCCGCCGCTTCCGTGGCGCGTTCCTGGCAATCGAGGCGGCCCGACGCGGGGCCTCCTACCCGGCGGTTCTGAACGCCGCGAACGAGGTGGCAGTCGGCCTGTTCCTGAACGGCCTGGTCCGGTTCGACCAGATCCCGGAGATCGTCGAGGCGGTGCTCGAACGGCACATCCCGGTGCGGGAGCCGGAGCTGGAGGCGGTCTGCGAGGTCGACGCCTGGGCCCGCGCAGCCACCCACGCCCTGGCGCCGGTCACGCTGCCGGCCTGAGTCGGTGGGGGTGAAACGCTTCGGGAGGCGGGGAGGCCCGTGGTATAGTCCCGAGCGTGGACTTGCAGTGGCTCGCGATCATCCCGATCCTCAGCTTGCTCATGTTGGTACACGAGCTGGGGCACTTCCTGACCGCCCGGCGGGCCGGGATCGTGGTGCAGGAGTTCGGTTTTGGGCTGCCTCCACGCATCTTCGGCATCGAGCGCAACGGCGTGATCTACTCGCTCAACTGGATCCCGTTCGGCGCGTTCGTGAAGATGCTCGGGGAGGAGGACCCGAGCTCCCCCGGTAGCTTCGCCAGTAAGAGCAAGCTGACGCGGGCGATCGTCCTGGCGGCCGGCTCGGGGATGAACTTTTTGACCGCCGGGATCGTCTTCGGGCTGGCCTTCATGGCCGGCTGGCCGACGCCGGTTGGCAACGAGGTCGCCATCCAGCAGGTTGCCCCCGGCTCGCCGGCCGACGCGGCCGGGCTCCGCATCGGCGACGTCGTGGTCGACATGAACGGGCAGCCGATCACCAGGGTGACCGAGTTCCAGCAGATCGCCCGCGAGAGCGGCGGCCGCCCGATTCAGATCGGTCTCCGCCGCGACGAGCAGCCGCTGAGCCTGACGGTCACCCCACGCGAGAACCCGCCGGAGGGGCAGGGCGCCGTCGGCGTGGCGATCGGCCCGCCGGTCCGAGCGGTCCAGTACAACCCACTCGAGGCGATGGCTTACGGCTTCTGGCGAGCGATCCAGGTGATCGGCTTGACCTTGATGATGCCGGTCCTGGCGCTGCAAGGGATCATCTCGCCGGACATGCTTCGCCCGATCGGGCTACCCGGCATGGCCCAGGTGACGTCCCAGGCGGTTGGCTACGCCGCCGACACCGGAGCATGGTTCCCGATCCTGAGCGTGACGGGCACCTTTAGCGCCGGGCTGGCCGTGGCGAACATGTTGCCGCTGCCGGCCCTCGACGGCGGGCGGCTCTTCTTCGTGATCATCGAAGCGATCCGCGGCCGGCGGGTCAGCCCCGAGCGCGAGAGCCTGGTCCACTTCGTCGGGATCGTCGTGCTGATCGGCCTGATGATCCTGATCTCGGTCAACGACATCCGCAACCCGCTACCAGCAATCGACTGGGGCGGGCGTTAGCCACCGACTCGGCCGAGAAGACCGAGCTCCTGAAACCGGCTGCCGGGATGGCCGGCGCGGTCTCTGACGAGCTGTAACGCGTCCAGGACAGGAGTGCAAGGTGAAGCTCGTGTTGGCCGTCGCCACGGCCCTCCTGCTCTCGAGCGGCGTGGTTCACGCGCAGACGCCGGATCGTGTCAAGGCGATGTGCGGAAACCAGGCGGTAGCGTGGGAGAGCCTCTGTAACGTGGACGCCGGGCTGCGCGAGCCGTTCGCGCTGATCGAGCGGATCGGCGGCGAGCCAGACTTCCTGATCCGCGACCGACTGAGCGCGATGATCCGCGACCGCCACGCCGCGATCGACTGGCACCCGAACGGCACCCTCACGAGCACCCATCCGAGGCTGCTCGGACTTTACGACGAGTCTACCAGGCGGGGGTACGTCCCACAGGCCCTCGGCAATGAGCCGCTGCGGGTCAAGACCGCGGTCCTGGCGCACGAGCTGACTCATGCGATCTGGAACGTCGACGACATGGGGGCCGGGCTGGAGGCCCCGATCGCCTGTCTGGCGAATGAGGACCTGGCCTACAAGATCGGGTTGGCGATCTACGCTCGGGTGTACTTCCTGAGCGGCGAGGGCGATCGGCCCAGGAGCGCGATCGATCAGAGCCTGCTGCTCCAGAGCCTGGAGTGGCTGCAAATCTCGGGCGGGCAGCAGTTCACCCCCGAGGGCCTCGAGCAGATGGGGCGGCGCCATCTCCTGGGGGCCGGCTACCTCGAGCGGTGCTTCCAGCCGGGCTGAACGGCTTAGATGTCGCCGCCGAAGTCGCCGCCGAAATCGCCGAGATCGCTACCGGCGGCGTGGTCGCCGCCCATGGTTTCGGCGGAGCCGCCGCTGTCAGACGGCTGATCGACGCCGCCCGCATCGAAGTCGCCGTCGCCAAGCCCGGCAAAGAACTGCTGGGCGATCATGCTCCCGACGAAGCTCGCGACGAGGCTGCCGAAGATCGTGCCGGCCATCATGCCGCCCATGCCCATACCACCCATCGCCGGCGAGCCCAACGTGCGCTCCATCGTCCCCGGCTGGCGCAGCTCGGCGCGGGTGGCCACCCGCGCGAGCGCCTTCGGGTCGTCCCCGCCCGAGGCGAGGGCCGCCCGCTCCTCCTCTGGCGTGATGGCCGCCAACTCACGGAGAACCTGGGTCCGCTGAGCCGGGGTAAGCTTGGTGAAGGCCTCTTCGTGCGCCTGCTCAATCAGCTCGGGCGGCGCGGTCTTGACCATGTAGCGGTACCGCTGGAGCGCCTGCTCGTCGGTCAACGCCGCCTGTCCGCCGACCCCGACCGAGCCAGCCATCGGCTCCCGCGCCGGCTCCTCCTTGCGTCCGAAAAGCCGATCCAGGATCCCCATCGTCATCCCTCCCCTGGCGCCTGGCCCCACGGTACCACCAGCTAGCCGCGCCACTCCTGTGTCGAGTGTACGCTGACAGATACCAGGGTGGCACGCATTCACGCGGAAGCGTCGGACAGGATGCATCTGGTTAGCAACGGGACGCACAGCGTGTCCTCGAGGTAGTAGTACCAGCCCGTGGCCTGCTCTTTTGGGCCATTGGCGTCGACGATGATCTCCATCGTAATGCGCTCTTCGCGCTCCTCGTCGCGCGGCGGTTGCTCCATCATGCCTCCCGCGGCCTGCTAGGCCCTCAGCCTCGCGCGATCCAGTCGCTCGAGCAGGCTCGGCCGCTTCGCATATCGTTCTCGGAGCGGGCCAAGGCGGACGGCAAACGCCTCGGCTCGCTGTTGGCGGAGGCTGAGGTCGTGCAGGTCCTTGAGGAGCTGGACCGCCTGGTCGTACTCCTTCGGACGCTTCGTCTCGATCAGCGTCTCGACCTGGCGCCACAGCTCCTCCTGCCGGCCGACGAGGCTGTCGAGGTACGTTGTCCTGGCGGCAGCCTGTTCCCGCTCCCGGCGCGCTCGCTCGGCCGCCTTGCGCTCGGCCTCCTGGCGGCGCCTTGCTTCGGCCTGTTCCTCAGCCGCGGAGAGCAGCTCCGCGACGGTGCGTCGACCGACGCGAGCGTCCACACGCGGAGCGCTCCCCTGGCGGAAACGCCGAAGGATCTCGGCGCGGACGTGCGCTGCCTCGCCCTTAACCAGCCGGATCAGCAAGGCATTCTTCTCTGAGATCGGCAGATCGGTGATGTACCGCTCGAGGTCGACCGCCGCCGGCGCCTCCGGGAGCTCGGGGCTGTGCGCGGCGGCGACGGCGAGAAGGTCGTCGTCGAGGCGCAAGAACTCGGCCAGGGCGGTGAGCGAGGCCGAGGTGCTCCCGAGTCCGGGTGGAACTGGCGGCTCGAGCTCGTCGTCGTCGAGCATCTCGGCCCGGGCGCCGGCCAACCAACCCAGATACAGAGCCCGCGGATCGCCGCTGGCGAGGTCGGCGCGCAGGGGAAGGAGCGCTGGCATCCAGCTCGCCGCTTCGTCGTCCTCGACCCAGTCAGCCCCTTCTTCGTCTTCCGAGGTGAGCGCCAGAATCACGTGGTCGCCCCCGGCATGCACGTCCACGAACCCTTCGACCGCGTAGGGCTGCGCCGTCTGTGGGTCGAGCAGGCGACGTGGCAGCCGGAGCATGAAGTGATGCGTCCCCCAATTCGCGACGTAGACGAAGGCATCGAAGTACCGCTCCATCAACGCCAGGGGATCGCCCTTGAAGCTGCCCCAGTGGTACACGTTCTGGAGCTGCGTCGGCGTGATCCTGGCCCGCGTGGAGAGGGCGCGCAGCTCGGCGATCTCGCCCTCAGTGAGCGGCCGATCGACCGCCTGGAACTCGTAGTACTGGTACTCGCTCATCTCAGCGACCCCTTCGCCTACGCCTCGTACCCCGCGGACGGGGCGGTCGGATCCTGTCGTCCTCCGCCGACTGAGCCAGCAACTGTTGGGTCGGATGCGATGGATCCGCCATCGGGACCGATCTGACCTTCCTTCCGCCCTCGGCGAAGTGCTCCACCAGCGTGCGGCCGTCTGGCAGGCGATGTTGCAGGACGCAGGTGTCGAGGAAGTTGGCGAAGCCCGCGTCGTCCACCGCGGCCTTCCCGCCGAAGCGCCGCTCGACCGCCTGGCGGAACGGGCGAGCGAAGCGGGGCCGGCCTGCGAAGTCCAGGAATGCTTGTTTGAGGTCCCCGCTCCGCTCCACCAGGTCTGAGCTTGCCTGCATCGACGCAATCCCCTCGGGCCTTCTGCCGAGCTCCCCGCCGGTTCATGGTAGCCGTCCGGCGACCAATAGCAAAGCATGCACGTGGGAGGTCCCGATGGCCAATCGGAGGGAGCCACTGTGCCCTTCGAAGGCAGGAGGTTGCCCGCCACCACAGCCGGCGGCTGTTGCTGGGCGTTGACGGTGTCTATACAATGTCCACCGTTGATGGGGTGGAGTTCGAGTGGGACGATGACAACGTCGAGCACTTGGCCCGCCACGGGATCGCTCCGGATGAGGTCGAAGGTCTCTTCCAAGCGCCGGTCATCCGGCGGCACGGATGCCCCCGATCGCGTCCGCGTTCTTGGACCCACGGCCATGGGACGCTACCTCGCGATCGTCTATCAGGAAAGGGCGCGCGGTGTGATCCGGCCGTTCACAGGCCGGGATAAGCGCCCGCATGAAAGGAAACGCTATGACCGCCAGGTCAAAGACTAGTCCGCGTCTGCCTGCCGGGCTCTCGCCGGCCGAGGAGGCGCGCTGGTGGGACGATCACCGCGACTACTGGGACGCGGTCGAGACGCCGGACGAGCGTATCGATCCGTCGCGGGTCCGTCGCACCAAGCCAATCAACCTCCGTCTCCCGGTTGACATGATCGATCAGCTCAAGCATGAGGCGGCGCGGCGGGCCCTCCCGTACCAGACCCTCATCCGCATGTGGCTCAAGGAGCGGCTCGACGCCGAGACGCCGGAACGCGGTCGCTAGGCCGAGGATCGCCTTCCGCGAGCGGTTCGCCTACCCGCATCATGGCCGGCTTCACCGAGTAAAGCCGCCGGTACTCCCGCCCCCTGAGCGACCATGCTCGGAGGAACGCCTGCCATATGGTCGGGCCAGGGAGATTCGAACTCCCGACCACCTGAACCCCATTCCGAAGGAAGCCCGTCCGTAGACGTCCATGGGAGTCCAACGCTATCTGGAGGGAGGGTTCCGCTGTGCCCGATCGTCCACCGGGGATTGCGGTCGTCCGTTCGGGTTGTGGTCAAAATTGTGGTCAGCCTGGGCTCATGCGGCCACCGCTGGACACGACCTCTTCCATCTCCGCTACCCTGTCCCCAGGACTGGTGCTGGTTGGAGACACCGGAGGGGGCGCGCTACCTCGGCGTCCACGTGGAGAGGATGCCGAACTGGGCGCGTAAGGGCGTCATTCCCGCCGCCAAGCTCGGCAAGCGTGGCGGCTTCCGGTTCAGGCCCGAGGGCCCGACCGGTTCCTGGAAGCCCGTCGCGAAGAGGGTCGCTAAACGAGACCTAGCCTTGACGCATATCCAGATGAACGCAGTCGTCAGGCAGCGTTCTCGGATGCTATCGTGCGACGCGAGGCCGGCATATCGTCACGATCCTCCCGCCGATCAATCCAAGGTCATCTCAGATGATGGTCTCACCCCGTCGGTGCGATGCTCGGTCGAGCTTCCAATGTGGGTGACCGTCTCTTTCCCCGGGGATCACTGCAATAGGTTGGCGTGGATCCAGCACGACGTGTATGGCCCAGTGATTCGGAGGTGGGTTGAGCAGAGCCTGAAACGTTACCGGGCTGCCGAGGCGCTGACCTCCGATCCAGTTGACTTCAGCTCCGCTCTCCGCAAGGTCGACGAAGGGCGAGGATTCGATCATCGTGTCATCCAAGATGGGCACGATCTGATCGCCGCGTGGTACCGATT
>JACCZL010000695.1 GCA_013695975.1 Chloroflexota bacterium | reverse complement strand
TCGCCGCTGCCGTTGGCCTGATAGAGGACGACCCCGTCGTTCATGAACTGGCTTGCCACCTGGACCGCCGCGTGGAGGTAGCCGCCGGGGTTCGAGCGGAGGTCGACGACCAGACCGTTCGGCTGCTTGGTCAGCAGCTCCCTGAGCGACGCGGTCGTTTCGGTGCCGGTGTCGCTCGAAAAGCTGGAGATCCTGATGTAGCCAACGCCTTCGTCGAGCATCTTGGATCTGACTGAGTCGAGGCGGATCTCCGCGCGCGTGAGGGTAAACGTCAGCGGGTCGGTCGCCGGCGGACGCAGGACGGTCAGGATGACCGTCGTGCCACGCTGACCTCGGATCAAGAGGATGGTGTCGTTCAAGGTCTTGCCGGTGAGCGACACGCCGTCGACGGCGGTGACGACATCGCCCGGTTTAATGCCGGCCTGATCGGCTGGCGAGCTTTCGATCGGCGACACGACCGTGAGCTTGCCCTCGCGCATGTCGACCTGAATCCCGACCCCATCGAAGGAGCCGCGCAGGTCCGTTTCGCTGATCTCGCGATTGACCGGCGTCAGGTAGGCCGTGTGGGGGTCGCCAATCGCGTCGACCATCCCCTTGGTCGCCCCATAAATCATCTTCTGATGGTCGATCCCGCCACGGTTGTAGAACTCTTTTTCGACGATGCCCCAGGCTTCCCAGAAGACGTGGAAGCGCCGCTGCTCCTCTTCAGTGAGCAGACTGTTGGCGCTCGGGGGCGACAGGACGGATTGGACCCGCTCGACGGGTCCGCCCAGAGCGGCCAGCGGACCTGTTCCCGCCGCGCCATCGGCACGACCGAAGAGGTAGCCGCTCGCGAACGCCATGGCGAACGCTAGCGCGGCAACAGCGCCGGACATGAGGACATGGCGCAAGGGCGGTCGTAGGTACGGGGAAAGCATGGTGGCGCTCCTTGCTCGGATTCTACCCCGCGCGGGGAGGGCGAGCAATCTACTCGACGGAACGCACCAGCGCGGATTCTTCACCGGGAGGCCCGCGGTCCCAGCGAGTGACGCCGTCGCGAAATACGAGGCTAGGGCGCGAGTCCCTCGGCCAGCTCCTCGGACGTGGCGCTGAAGCGCTCGAACACGTCGCGCAGGTGGGAAACCTCATAGTGGGCGTAGATCCGCTTGGTCGTCTCAGGCGAGGCGTGACCCAGGATGTCCTGAACCTCGGAGAGCTTGGCGCCGCGGTTGAGCATCACGCTTGCTTTGGCGTGGCGGAAGTCGTGGGTGCTGGCCTGGACGCCGACCGCCGCGGCGTGCTTTTTGACCACGCCCCAGACCGACTGGGGCGAAAGGCGATAGTGCCGGCCGCCGGGGCCGGCCCGCCCGCGTCCGCGGTCGTGGCGGAGGAACAGCGGCGTATGGCGGTCGGCGCGGGCTTCGAGATAGGCGCGGATCGCTCTCAGCGCGGGGTCGTCAAAGAACACAACCCGCTCCTTGTCGCCCTTGCCGGTGACGATCGCCTGGCGGGCGTGACCATCCTGGACGTCGCCACGATCGAGCCGCGAGACTTCCTCGCGACGCATGCCGGTCCCGAACAAGGTGCGGATGAGGGCGCGATCCCGCAAGAGCTCGAGCCTCGCCCGCGGGTTGGCCTCAGCGGGCGGGAGCTCGAGCCCGTCGACGTGGGTCACGACGAGCACCAGACGCCGGTCGATGCGCGGGGTCTTGTACTGAGTCCGTCCCATCACCTCACGCAGGTTGTCCCTGAGCTCCTCGAACGACAGGCCGGTCGGCAGCAGGCGTCGGCGGGCGAGGAAGCGGAAAAAGGCACGCACGCCGGCGACGTAGGTCACAACGGTGAAGCGATCGTCGCGCCCGTAGACGCTGACCAGCCAGGCATAGAATCGCTCGAGCAGGTCGGCCGACATCGCGCTCGTCAGAAGGTGGTCGCCGGAC
The DNA here is from genome assembly GCA_013695975.1 of Chloroflexota bacterium. Classification (GTDB taxonomy): domain Bacteria; phylum Chloroflexota; class UBA6077; order UBA6077; family JACCZL01; genus JACCZL01. The sequence continues at coordinate 93 of JACCZL010000695.1, read as the reverse complement.
CCCTCGCTGACGAGGAACTCGTGGAAGCGGGCAAGCGCGGTACGGTAGGTCGCGGCCGTTCGGGGAGACCGCCCGACGAGTGTGGCCAGGAAC
>JACCZL010000675.1 GCA_013695975.1 Chloroflexota bacterium | reverse complement strand
TCGACAGCGGCGCGCATGTGCGCTACCTGCTGGCGCTCGATTGGCTCCTGAGCGTAGCGGGCTCGGACGTACACGCGCGTCAGCTCGGCGATCGAGTGAGCCGCCTCAGGATGGGTGGCGGCGAGATGGTCGCGGAGCTCAGCGGGGGTCTGGTGTACTGCTCGGGCCAGTCCCAGCCGAGCGGCCGTCCCGAGAAAGTCGCGGTACAGCTCCCGGACCGAGCGCTGCTCGCGGCTGGGCTGGACCTCGCCTGCCCGGACTGGAGGCGTGGCAATCGTGCTCGGCCGGCCACGTGCCCACGACCAAACACGCGCCCAGAACAGGCCCCACCACCCACGCCAGGAGAACGGCAGCGGCTCGCTGCGCGGGCCTTCGTCGCGGCCTGGCCCGCCGGCCCGTCGCCCCCGCAGTCGCCGCATCCCGAAGAGCACCAGCCGATAGACGACCAGCAGGAGCAGGCTGAGCAGGAGCGCGTCGGCGAGCCTGGCGAACAGCCACAGGATCGGTGCTGGCAGGTCGAGCAAGAACGCGGGGAGCTCGAAGGGGGGCTGCGCCACGGGTTGAGGGGTCGTGGGGTCAGGCGGTCGCGCCGCTGTTGGGAGCCAGCCGAGCAGAGCGCCGACGAGCGCGCCGATCGAGCGGGCGAGCCAGAGCGCCTGGTCGGCCAGGACGGCGAGCAGCTCGGGCGACACCAGGCTGACGAGCAGCGCGGCCACGGCGAGCGTCGCCACGCCGAGGAGCACGATCAGCGCCAGCCAGTCGGGCTCGACGCCGGCCCTGCGCACCCGTCGCTCGCCTCGTCGCGCCAGGCCGATCGCCAGAAGCCCGAAGAAGAAGAAGCTGAGGGATGGCCCCAGTCCGGCCTCGCGCACGCTCCACTGGAGCGCCGTCAGCAGGATCAAGACGGCCGCGGCCCCGACCTGAAAGCCCAGCTCGACCCCGCGCGGGTCCAGGTCGTCCTCGCCGACGAACCAGCCTCGCCAGAACAGGACCAGGCCGGCCACGAACACGACGTTCCAGGCCGCCAACCCGCCGAGGCCGGCTAGCAGCGTCGCGGCTCGTGCGCAGAGCGCCGCCGTGCCCAGCGCCAGGCCCCAGCGGTAGAGGTCGTACCAGCGGTGGCGACGCCAGGCCGCGGGTAAGACACGCGCCCCGAGCGCCCCGAGCAGCGCTGGCAGCAGCGCCACGAGCGGTGGTGGCCAGGCCCCGCCAGCCCAGCCGATCCAGGCCAGCCCGACGGCCAGCGTGACCCAGGACAGCTCCATCACGAGGAAAGCGAGCGTCAGCATCCCGCGGACCTCATGGTTCAGCCGTGAGCACTCGCGCCAGATCCTCTTCGCGCCCGAGCTCGTAGAGCCTGACGCCAGTTGGTGGCGCGATCGGCTCCAGGCCAGCGTACAAGACCGTGACCGGATGGCCTCGGTTGCGGGCGCCGCGGAGGGCGTCGGCCAGCTCGACGGGCAGGCCCGCGACGAGCGCGACGATCGTGGCGCCGGCCGGTTGACGCGGAAGCGACGCCGCCAGGACGCTCTCGAGTGGTCGACCGCGGCGCGGGGTGACGACGGCCAGGACTTCGAGGATCTGTCGTAGGTGATCTGACCCCCCGCTGGCCGGGAGGACGATCGGCGCGGCGCCGCTCAGCCCGAGCCCCACCCGGCCACCGTGCTCCACGGCCCAGCTCGCCAGCGACGCCGCCGCGCCGACCGCGCGCTCGAACAAGGCCTCCCGGTAGACGACCTGGGGGTAATCGAAACCGTCGACTCCCAGGTACAGCCCGAGCTGGAGCTGGGCGGTCCGCTCGAGGAGCTTGACCTGCAGCGTGGGGAGACGGGCGCTCGTCTTCCAGTGAATTCGTCGGGGTGGATCGCCAGGTCGGTACTCTCGAACCCCAATCACCCGTGTCGGGTCCTCGACCGGGATCGTCCGAAGCGCGAGCTCGCCCTGTGGGAGCCCCGAGCGCAACCCGAGCTGATCGAGTGGGACGATGCGCGGATAGACGATCAGGCGCGCGTTGACGACAAACGCCTTGCGCCTGGGGAAGAGGCGGAGCGGATCGCCGACCAGAATCGAGACGGTCGGGACCTCGTAGAGCCCGCGCGTCCGACAGCGGAGCCGATGGCGCCAGGTCAGGCGGCGGAACGGCAGGAGCGTGGCCAGGACTTCAATCACCCGGTGGTCCGAAGCGACTGCGCGACCGACCTGCCCTTCGAGCGGGTAGAGATGGTGAGGCACGGTCAACTCGGCCTCGAGCCAGGGGACTGGCGCCAGCCCGCGATTCTCGATCGTGAGCACCAGGTCGAGCTCGTCGTCGGGAAAGGCGCGATCGTCACGGAACTCCACCCTGCATCGCAGCCCGCCAAGCGCCAGGCGCGACCAGCCCCGCGCGACCACCGCCAGCGCGACGAACAACCCGGCCACCAGCGCGACAGTCGTCGCGCCGAGCCAGACTGCCACGGCGAGGAGGGCCACCGCGACACCGATCCCCCGAGTCCCGACCAGCCAGATCGTGTCGCCGGCCGATTCACCGTGCAGTACGCTGTGCTCAGCCATGCGAGTGTAGGGGCGGGGTTTCCGCGTCTCGATGAGGGTGGCGAGATCTCGCCCGCGCGACGCTCGTCATTCGACGGGTACGGGCGTCGCGGTCAGTAGCTCGTCGAGGACGGTGAGCTCCGAGCGCCCGCGCAGGCGGGCCTGGCTGTGCAGGAGGAGGCGGTGACCCAGAACCGGGGCGGCAAGCTGCTTGAGGTCGTCGGGCAGGACGTAGGTTCGGCCACGCAGGGCGGCGAGGGCCTGTGCGGCGTGATAGAGTGCCAGGCTGGCGCGCGGGCTCGCCCCGAGCCTGACCGCTTCGTGTCCGCGGGTGGCCCGAACGAGCGCCAGACCATAGCCGCGCACCGTCGGCTCGACCCGCACGGCCCGCACCAGGGCCTGAAGCTCGACGAGTCGCTCCGGGTCGAGAACGGCCGACAGCCGCTCGAGCGGCGGCGGACCGCTAAAGCGCAAGAGCAGCTCGTCCTCCTCCTGCTCGCTCGGGTAGCCCAGTCGCAGGCGGAGCAGAAAGCGGTCGAGCTGCGCCTCAGGGAGTGGGAACGTCCCCTCCAGCTCGATCGGATTCTGGGTGGCGATCACCAGGAACGGGGACGGCAGCGGTCGAGTCGTCCCCTCAAGGGTGACCTGGCGCTCCTCCATCGCCTCCAGCAGGGCGGCCTGGGTGCGCGGCGTCGCGCGGTTCAACTCGTCGACGAGGACGACGTTGGCAAAGATCGGACCGGGCTGAAAGAGGAACGTTCCCTGGCGCTGGTCGAGGACGTGTACCCCGGTGACGTCGCTGGGCAGGAGGTCCGGCGTGCATTGGACGCGGCTGAAGCTGCCGCCGATCGAGCGCGCGAATGCCTTGGCGAGCGTCGTCTTGCCGATCCCGGGGACGTCCTCGATCAGGATGTGGCCCCCAGCCAGGGCGGCGACGAGCGTCAGCTCGACGACCTCGTCCTTGCCGACGACGACGCTCGCGATCCCGCGTAGGACCGGCGCGAAAGCATCGGCGATGGCGCTCGGCGCCAGCGGCGTGACCATGATGCGCCAGTATAGTAGGGGCGCGATTCATCGCGCCCTCGCGCCCTCGTGGTAGGCATGTCCCTACGGGGCGTTCTCGATCGTTACGGTCGCGACCGCGGCGGCGTCCCCGCCCGCCCTGCCCTGATCGTCGACCACGCGCGCTCGGGCACCGTCTTGCCGCGAGATGCCGGCCGCGAGGTGATACTGGCCGACTGGTAGGTCCACCGGGGCGGTGAGACTCGCTCGCTGGATCAGGAGGTCGCCTGCCCGCCATTGGTGACTCGGCAGACCTGCGCCGGCCTGGTGGGCGCGGGGTGTGCCGCTCGCGTCGACGAGCTCTACGAACGGCTGGTCATCCTCGTCGGGCGTCGCGTCCTCCCGCTCGACGAGCCAGTAGCTGACGAGCGCTAACGTCTGGCCGGCGCCTGCCCGCGGCGGTCCATCCAGTCCGAGCAGGCGGACGCCGCTCTCGAAGCGGGCATTCGCCGGGACCCGCGGTCGGATGAGCTCGCGAGGGGGAAGGGCTCGCACGAGCCAGAGGCGAGTCGTTCCGTTCGTCCCCGGCAGCGGCGCGTCCGCCAGACGGCGCACATCCCGCAGGAAGCTACGCGGCAGGTCCTGCTCGGGGATGGTCAGGAAGAGCGTGTCTACCGTCGTCGGCACGACGGTCAGCCCCTCGAGTGGAAAACGAGCCTGCAAGTCTGGACCGAGCAGGTACTCGAGCGCCTTTCGACGTTCGTCAAGGTGGCGGTTCCCGTCGTCCTGGATGCCGGTGACCACCACCACGTCTCGAGGGCCGGCGCCCTGGTGGACGGGCGCAAGCGCCGCCGCTACCCTGGCGCGATCGGCGACCGACTGCCAGTAGCGCAAGGGGAGCCCGTGGAGCTCCCCGATCCCGGCCTGCTTGGCGCCCAGCTCGGCGCGGTTGAGCGCTGCCTGCCACTGGCTGGGGCTGACCGCGGTCCGCGGCGCCGCCAGGCTCGCCTCGAATGAAGCGTAGAAGGCCACAACCGCGGCCATCTGGATGGCACAGATGGCGGTCAAGCACGCGGCCCGAATGACCCCGACGCCAGACTCGATCCGACCAGCCACCGCCAGCGCCATCAGCAGGAAGGGCGCGGGCAGAAGCACGAGCACGTAGTGGATGTAGACGGCCGAGCTCTGCCAGCTCATCAGCAGCAAGGGCGCGGAAAACCAGATCAGCAGCAGCGCGTGGGCCTCCCAGCCGGGGTGGCGACGCAGGCAAGCTTGCATGGCCCGAGCGATGCCCAGGACGAGCAGCCCGCCGGCGAGTAGGGCCACGCCGAACAGGGGGACCCGCAACGCCTCCAGGGCCGGCGCGGGGAAGCCAAGCTTTGTATCCAGATTCAGGCCGGAGACGAGCCAGAGCGTCAGCGTGGCCGGCGTCGAGTCAGGCGAAAGGGTCAGGCCACGGTCGCCCCGTCCGAGCGCGTCGACGAGTCCCTCCCGCATCGCCCACAAGTGGGTCGCGTACGGAGCGACGATCAGCGCCGCCGCGGCGGCGGCGGCCAGCAGCTCGCGACTGAGCCAACGACGGGGGAACAGGAGCAGCGTCAGGAGGACCGGCGGCCCGTAAAGCACTGCCAGCAGATGGGTCTGGGTCTGCGCCGCGAGCGCGACGAAGAACGGCACGATCCACCGACGGTCCCGTCGGGCGACCACCATCATCGCCGCGAAAAGCATCGCGCCAGTCAAGAGTGGCTGGGTGATGACCCAGGGCTGGCGGGCGAAGGTGGCAGCCCACGGATTGACCGCGTAGAGCGCGCCCGCCACCAGCCCGACTCGCGGCCCGAAGAAACGTCGTCCGAGGGCATAGCACACCAGCACGGCTACGACGTTCGCTGCCGCGACCAGTCCGACCCGAGCAATCGCCGGGTGGGAGAACGCCTCGGCCAGGGCGAAGAAGTACAGCAGGCCGGCCGGATCCGGAATAAACCAGGATGTGATCTCGGACTCGACCGGTCGCGCCCCGTACCAGATCGGTCTGGCTCGGATCGCCTCGAGCGCCTCGTCGTGCCCGAAGGGGGTCAGGTCGGGAAGGGGCAGGCGCAAGAGGGCTGCCGTCGCGGCGACCAGGAGCGGGGCGACGACCTGCTTACGGGCCCACCATCGCGGGAGCGCTCGATCTCGCTCCGATCGGCGGCGGGATGGCGCGGCAGTACGGAGCATAGGGAACTATCGCCGGGACCCGGGGTCGCAGGTTCGGGCAAATCGGCCGCGGCCAACAAACCCGCGGGACCGATTATATGGTAGGGGCGCGACTCATCGCGCCCCGAGCGCCGAATCGCGTCCCTACGAGCTGACCGAGGCGAGATACCTGAGCGCTTCGGCCTGCATCTGGGTCGTCACTTCGTGGCCGACGTTCGGATAGACCGTGAGGCTGGCTTGCGCCCCGAGCTGCTGGAGGGCGGTGACGAAGCGCTGTGCTCGCTCCACTCGGTTGATCCCGAGGAGTCGATCCCACTGGCGTGGCACGTCCTCGTTGCGGTTGTCGCCCGCGCCCACTGCGATCCAGTAGTTGACCTTCTGGGCGGCCTCGGCGTTGAAGACCCGGCCGCAGATCTTCTCGACGTCGCTGACGCCGAAGGGATAGTTCAGTACCTGCTCAAAGGTGTTTTGCCTGAACACCTTGCTCGGGAGGGTGTACGAGCCCGCGGAGAGCCCGGCCACCGCTCGGGTCAGCTCGGGGTACATGAACGAGAATCGATGCGCTTCCTGGCTCCCACGCGAAAAGCCAAAGAGCATCACTTGAGGTTGAAACGTCAGCCCAGTTTGGGAGGGCATCGAGTCGACCAGCGCCTTGAGGCGGGGAAGCAGCTCACCATCCCGGCGCACCAGCTCTGGATCGCGGAAGTCACGGTAGGGCATCGTCGGCGCGAGGACTGCCCAACCCATCGCCTCGGCGTTCGGCAAGAGCGGCCTGGCGAAATCGGGCCCATTGCCACCCATCCCATGCATCGCCACCAACACCTGGAGTGGCTGCCGATTGCGCGCGTCAGGCGGGAGATAGAGCACCCACTCCGACAGCGGCTCAACGCCGGGCGCCTGAGCGACTCTCGGAGCGGCCTTCGGGGCCACCACGGCTGTCGCTGCCTGCTCTGCTCTCGAGATCGAGGGCATCGGCCTGGCGGGCGCCGCTGACGCGACCGTCGTACGCTGGGCGTTCGGGCTGGCGCCCCCGTCGAAACGAGCCCACGCTGAGGCCGGCGTCAGGGCGATGAGAGCAAGCGAAAGGATCAGCGGGAAAGAAAGTAGCCGCACGCGCCCCCCGAAGTCTTCTGCGCCACCAGCCGAGCTAGCGCTCGGAACTGTCTATGCTGTCCGGGAGATCATACAGAAGACCAGGCCCAATTGTAAAGCCTCTTAATATTCCCACAGCGGTCGTGGCGGGGCGCCACTCGTTACTGACTGACCAGGGCTCGATCGTAAAACTGGAGGTAGTCATCCACGTGGGCCACCCAGTAGTCGCCATCGTGGAGGCCGGGGAAGAGGTTGAACTCGTGTTCGAGCCCCCGCGCCTCGAGCGCGGCGTGGATGGCGCGCGCGTTCCAGCGCCAGGGGTCTTCGTCGCCGACGTCGATCCAGATCTTCACCCCGATCTCGGGGTTGACCTCCTGAGCGAGCCAGAACGGGTTATGGGCCCGGAAATAGGCCTCGCTGCCATAGACGTCGGCGGCAGCGTGCTCGAAGAGCAGCCGACTCGAGGGCGAATGGGCGGCGGCCACGCGGAAGACATCGGGAAAACGCATCGCGAGCTGGAGCGCACCATCGCCGCCCATGGAGAGGCCGCCGACCGCGCGGCTCTCCGACCGTGGGAAGGTCCGATAGGTCGTGTCCACATGGGCCACGACGTCACCCACGAGGTAGTCCTGCCAGCGGAGCCCGCTGGTCGCACCGTTGACGTAATAGCTGGCGTCCGCGTTCGGAAAGACGATCACCATCGGCTGGATCGTTCCGTCGGCGATCAACCGATCGGCGGCGTCGGGAATGCCGATCTCGGGCCACTCACCGGGGCCACCGGCGACGCCGTGGAGCATGTAGACGGACGGGTAACGGCGGTCCGTCTCCTCATAGCCGGGCGGCAGGTAAACCAGGTAGAGCATCTCTTCGCCGAGGGTCGGGCTGACAAACGTATGCTCCTCGAGCGAGCTCCCGCTCGGTCGGAGCCCCGGCGTGGCGCCGGTGCGAGGTTGATCGTCCGAACGTGCGGCGACCACCTGGACGGCCGTGGCAGCATCCGTGGCCGGGGGCCCTCCGCCAGGGGGTGCGGCAAGCGGCGGCACCGCCACCGCTGGCGTCGGCACGGCGCCCGTCATGGTTGCTAGAGCGGCGGCAGCGAGGGTGGGCGTCACCGCGAGTACGGCTTTGGGCGGCGGAGTCGAGTCTGGGCTGGACGCCCCGGTTGGCGCGCCGCTGCAACCAGTCAGTATGGTCGTCAGCCCGAGCG
>JACCZL010000644.1 GCA_013695975.1 Chloroflexota bacterium | reverse complement strand
GCGACAGGACCAGCGCCTCAGTCAGGAACTGGGCCAGGATGTCGCTCCCGCGAGCGCCAATCGCCATCCGAATCCCGATCTCGCGGGTGCGCTCGGTGACCGAGACGAGCATGATGTTCATGATCCCGATCCCACCGACCAGCAGCGAGACCGCCGCCACGCCGCCGAGCAGCAGGGTCATCGTCTCGCTGACGCCCTGGACCGTCTGGAGGAGGTCGTTGTTGTTGCGGATCGTGAAGTCGTCCGCCACGCCGGCCCGCAGGCGGTGGCGCTCGCGGAGCAAGCGGGTGATCTGCTCGCTCGTCGCGGCCATCTGCTCCGCATCGGCGGCCTGGACCGAGATCGAGTTGAGGGCGCTCGGCCCGAACATCCGCACCTGACCGGTCTCGAACGGGATCAAGATCGTGTCATCCTGGTCGCCGCCGGCCCCGGCCCCTTTGGCGGCGAGCACGCCGGCGACGGTGAACGGGACGTTGCGGATGCGGATCAACTCCCCGATCATCTGCTGGCCGTTCGCGAAGCCGGGAAACAGATTGCGGGCGACCGTTTGACCGATCAGGGCCACGTTCCGCGCCTCGGCGTCTTCTTGCGGACCGAAGAACCCGCCCTCGGCAAGCTGCCAGTTCTGGAGCTGTTGGTACTCGCTCCGCACGCCCTGGACGCGGGTCTGCCAGTTCTGAGCGCCGGCGATCACCTGGGCGTTGCCCGCGACGATCGGACTGAGCCGGACCACCCCGGGCACCGCTCGGATCGCGTCGGCGTCGGCCTCCTTGAGGCTGGTGACCGTGCCGGCCCCGCCCTGGACACCGCCGCCTCGGGTGCTGCCGGGGGTGATGACCAGCAGGTTGGTCCCCAGGTTGCTGAGCCGATCGGCGACCTGGGCGCTGGCGCCCTGGCCCAGCGCGACGATCGCGATGACCGCCGCCACGCCGATGACGATGCCGAGGGTGGTCAGCACGCTGCGACCCTTGTTGGCCCGCAGCGCCTCGATGGCCGAGGGGATGCTCTGGAGATAGCGGCCCCCGCTGCGCCCGCGCGGCAGATCGGTCGTCAGTACGGCCAGCAGCCCCCGCGAGGGTGGCTCGGGCGCGACGTCGGCGCGGGGCGGCGGCTCGGCAACGAGCGTGCTCACGCGGCTGCCTCCTCGGACGGCAAGCTCGCCAGGGTCGCGGTCGCGGAGACGCGCTCGACGATCGGCTCGTCCGAGACGACGCGACCGTCTCGGAAGACGATCCGACGCGAGCAGTGGGCCGCCACTTCCGCCTCATGGGTGACCAGCAGGATCGTCGCGCCGTCGGCGTTCAGGCGCTGGAGGATCGCCATGATCTCGAGCGACGTCCTGCTATCCAGAGCGCCGGTCGGCTCGTCGGCCAGGATCAGACTGGGTGAGTTGACCAGGGCGCGGGCGATGGCGACGCGTTGTTGCTGACCGCCGACCACCGCCCGCTCGCGCCGCGCTCGGCCCGAGATGCCGGCATACACCATTGGCAGCATGACGTTGCCGAGTGCGTCCATCCGCGGCAGCAAGTTGAAGCCCTGGAAAACGAAGCCGAGCTTGCGGTTGCGGAGGTCGGCCAGGGTGACGGGGTCCATCCTGGTGACTTCCACACCATCGAGCTCGTAGTTGCCGCCGCTCGGCCGGTCGAGGCAGCCAATCAGGTTCATGCAAGTCGACTTGCCGGACCCGGATGGCCCCATCACCGCGACGAACTCGCCCGCCCCCACGGCGAATGAGACCCCGCGCAAGGCCGGCACGACGTTCGTCCCCATCCGATACTCCTTGCGGAGCTCGGTCACCTGGATGATCGGGGTACCCCTCGGCCGCTCTGTGCGCATCAGGCTCGGCTCAGCCGCCGCCCGGCTTGGGGGTGTTGCCGCCGCCACCCGGTTTCCCAGTGCCCCCGCCGCCCGGCTTAGCCCCCGGCCCGGGCAAGATGCTGCGCTGCCCGCCCGACGTGGTGCCCGTCGTGCTCTGGCCGACGACCACCTCGTCGCCCAGCTCCAGGCCGGCCAGCACCTGGGTGTTGCGCTCGTCGCTGCTGCCGATCTGAATCGGGACCGAGACCGCGACGGCGTCGCGGAGCACCAGCACCGTCGCGGGGGTGCCGGCCAGGCCGGTCCGCCTCGCCCCCGCGGCCGGCGCCGCGCTCGGCGTCGCAATTCAGTT
>JACCZL010000641.1 GCA_013695975.1 Chloroflexota bacterium | reverse complement strand
ACGAGCGACGGGCGCGACTTGCTCGAAGCGTGGGCGTTCACGCTGGATCAGAACCGCGAGATCCTGGGTCAGTTCCTTGGCCGCTACGAAAGCGTCGGGAGTCGCGGGCCAGAGGTCTCGCGGAGGTCCCCCGCTGGCCCGCCACTCCGCATTGGAGGAGCACGATGAGGATTGCCGTCGCGGGTAAGGGCGGCGCTGGTAAGACGACGATCGCGGCGACGCTGGCGCGAGTGTATGCGCGGATGGGCCGGCGGGTGAACGCCGTGGATGACGACCCGAACCCGAATCTCTCGGTCGCGCTGGGCGTGCCCGAGGAAGTCCGTACCCATCTGCGTCGAGTGCCGCGCGAGCAGATCATGGAAGAGCGGCTGGACGCGGCGGGCAACGCGACGCTCCATCTCACGCGGCCGTTCGGGGACGTGATCGCCGAGTACGGCGCGCGGGGTCCAGACGACATCAGCGTGCTGACGATGACCGGCCTGCTCGGCGCGGGCAAGGGTTGACTCTGCGGCCAGCATGCCACGGTCCGTGGCCTGGTCGGAGAGCTCGGCAGCCAGCGGCCGGACGACGTCACCATCCTCGACATGGAGGCCTCGATCGAGCATCTCACGCGCGGGACGGTGCGGACCGCCGACGTGCTCCTGCTCGTAACCGAGCCGTACTATCGCTCACTCGAGACGATGGGGCGGATGGCGCCGCTGGCGCGCGAGCTGGGGATCCCCTTCATCCTGGGCGTCGCGAACAAGATCCGCGGCGATCGCGACGAGGCGGCCCTGCGCGAGTACGCGTCTCGGCGCCAGATCGAGCTGGCGGGCGTGGTGCCGTACGACGAGAGCGTGACCGAGGCGGATCGCCAGGGGCGTGCCCTGTTCGACTGCGCTCCGACGGCGCCGGCCGTGCTCGCGGTGACCGAGCTGGCGGATGCGCTGGAGCAGCGATGGGCAAGCGTGCAGCGAGCGAGCGTCAGTCGGTAGGGGAGGGAGTGGCAGCATGACGGTCACAGTACCGCGGCCGGTGGAAGCGCCCGCCGCGCCGGCGCCGCCGCCGGCGCGGCCCGAACATAGTCGTCAGGAGGCGGACAACGTCGCCGGTATCAGTCAAGAGGAATGGGTCGACCTGGTCGCGGCGCGGAGCGGGCCGACGTCGATTACTGGACCCTTCGACAAGGTCCACGCCTTCTGGCTGGCCGGGATGAGCTGCGATGGGTGTTCGATCGCCGTGCTCGGCGCAACGGCGCCCAAGGTCGAGGATTTGCTGACCGGAACCCTGCCCGGCCTGCCGGTCGTCTCGCTCCACCACACCGCGCTCCAGCTCGAGTCGGGCGACGCCTTCGTCGAGCCGATGCGGCGTGCCGTGGAGGGGACGCTTGGGGCGCCATACGTCGTGATCTACGAGGGCTCGATCGCCGACGAGCGGCTGGCGGCCGCGACTGGCGGATACTGGTCGGCGATCGGCGAGGAGCACGATCCCCAGACTGGCGAGTCCAAGAGCGTCCCATCGGCCGAGTGGCTGCGGCGACTGGCGCCGGGCGCCGCCGCGGTCTTCGCCATCGGGACCTGCGCGACCTGGGGTGGGATCCCCGCCGCGTATGGCAACGTGACCGGGTCGATGAGCGTGATGGACTTCCTCGGGAAGGACTACCGCTCGGCGCTGGGGTTGAACGTGGTGAACGTGCCGGGCTGCTCGCCGATCGGCGACAACTTCACCGAGACGATCGCGACGGTCCTGCAGTTCCTGCAAGGGCTCGGTCCCCTGCCGGAGTTCGACGACCTCGGGCGGCCAGCCTGGCTCTTTTCGGAGACTGTCCATCGCAACTGTGTGCGGGCGGGCTACTACGAGGAAGGGACGTTCGCCCACCAGGCCGGCGACCGAGAGTGCCTGGTCGAGATCGGCTGCTGGGGTCCGGTCGTGCAGTGCAACATCACCAGCCGCGGGGCGATCAACCACCTGGGCGGCTGCATGAACGTCGGCGGGGCTTGCATCGGCTGCACGATGCCGGGCTTCCCGGACAAGTTCACCCCGTTCTACAAAGCCCCGCCGGGGACATTCGTCTCGGGTAGTGCCTCGAAGCTGCTGGGCTCCTTCGTCCGCCCGCTCCGCCGAATCACCCAGCGCGACCGCAACCGCGAGCCGCGCTGGGACCAGACCGGCCAGGTGCCGAGTGGCTGGGGCGCGCCGGCAGAGGTGACGCTGCTCGACCGCGGGATGGACTTCTTTTACAACCGTCTGCGCCGCCGGGGGGCTGGCGGCACCACCGGTCGGGCCGGCTGAGGAGGGCGATCATGCCGATGGATGTCGTGTCGTTGTGGTGGCTGACACTGGCAATCGCCCTGGTGATCGTCCTGGTCGTGGCGGCGCTCTTGATCGCAATCGCCGTGGCGGCCAATCGGATCGATCGTCACGCCGCCGCGATCTGGGCGGCCGGCAAGGACATCGCCACGAACACCGTCCAGATCTGGCAGCTCCAGAAGACGAATGCCACGGCGGGGCAGATCCTCAGCGTGGCTCAGTCGATCGCGGCCGGGGCCGCGTCGATCGACGGGCGGCTGGCACGTCTGCCTGAGGCGCTGGAGTCGGTCGGATCGGCGCAGCCGCGCGGCGACGGATGATGGCGTTCCTGGCGACGGTCACGCTGATCTACGCGATTGTGCTGGTGCTCGTGCTGGCGGTGAGCCTGATCACGATCCTCTACTACCTCTGGAGCATCGGGACGACGCTCGGAAAGATTCGGGGCGGCCTGGAACTTGTCCGCGACCAGACCGCGCCGCTCTCTGGTCAGCTCGGAGCGATCAACGGGGCATTGGCGTCGGTCGCCGCTGGGTTCAGCGGGGCCCTCGACGACTTCGCGGCGACCGACGCGGCGCTGGCCGGGCTGATCGGCGAGGACAGCCCAACTGGTCGAGTGGCCTGAGGAAGGCACGATGACGACGGAAGGCGTAATCATCCTGATCTGGTCGGCGACACTGCTGCTCGCGCTCGGAATCACGATTGTGGCCGTCTCGATGATCGTGCGAATCGTCCTGGCCGCGCGCGAGGTCGACCGGCTCCTCAAGGAGACACTTCCGGCCGCCGGCGGGATCGCGGCCAACACGGCCGCGATCATGGAGCTGGAGGCGGTAGTGGCGGCGGCTGGGCCGCTCCTCGAAGGAACGGCGGCGATCGGCCGGGCCGCGGCTGGCATTCACGAGAAGGTCGGGCGAGTCGGTCGGCTGCTGGCCGGAGAGGCTCGGCCATGACGGACAACCTCTGGATCTGGCTCACTGCCCTGAGCGCGCTCGAGCTGTTGGTCCTGCTGATCGCCCTGGCGGTCGGCCTGCGGAGCATCCAGGGCTCGCTCGAGCGGATCAACGTCCACGCCTCCAAGATCCTGTGGGGCGTACGGGCGATCGAGCGTGAGACGGACGGCTTGCGGGGCGGGCTGCCCCAGCTCCGAGCGACCCTCACCGACGTCGTCGCTGGGGCGGGGGTCATCGCGGAGCGGCTTGATTCGGCGGACCGACATCTCGCCGGCGCCGCCGAGGCGCTCAGCGGTCCCCGCGGCTAGGAGAACGACATGTGCTTCAAGAACCTACCGGTCGAGTTTGACGCGCAAGGGCGGGCGCGCCTCAAGGCGGGCGTGGCTGATCCATACGCCTATCGGCCGACGACGGTGGTGGCAGACCAGCAGGATCGGATGAAGGAGCTGCTGGCGCGCAACGGCCATCTCAAGGACGTCAGCATCGACCCGGTAACCCGGGTGGCGGGCGCGCTGGCCTTTCACGCGGTCGTCGATCTCGAGGAGCGGCGGGTCGTCGATGCGCATTCTATCGCGACGCTCTTCCGCGGCTACGAGATCATCCTGAAGGGGCGTGACCCGCGCGACGCGATTTTCATCTCCAGCCGCGCCTGCGGCGTTTGCGGGGGCGTCCACGCCAACGCCGCTGCCGAGGCGATCGAGATGGCATTCGGAGTCGCTCCGCCGCCGCTCGGCACCGTGATGCGGAACCTGGGCCAGGCGGCGGAGTTCCTCTACGACCACCCGCTTCACCTCTTCCTGCTGGCCGGCCCGGACTACTCGGAGGCGGTGGTCAAGGCTGCCGAGCCGAAGCTGTGGGCCAAGGCCGAGCAGGCGCTCGCGCCGCACCATGAGGTCCACGGCTACCGAACCATCGCCGAGATGATGCGCGACCTGAATCCGCTGTCCGGCAAGCTGTACCTGGAGGCGCTGGAGATCACGCGGCGGGCCCGCGAGGCGACGGTCCTGGCCTGGGGCAAGTATCCCCACCCGCAGACGATCGTGCCGGGCGGCATCAGCACGACGGTGACCCTCCAGACGCTCAACGAGTACCAGACGCGGCTCTTCGACCTGCTGGACCACTCGAAGAAGATGGCGCTGCTCTGGGACGACCTGTTCGATTTCATGTACGAGGCTGAGCCGCGCTACAAGGAAGTTGGGGCGCGGCCGAAGAACTTGATCGAGCTGGGAGTCTGGGATCACCACGAGGCCTACGATGCGTCCTATGCCAACGCCAACGTCTGGGGTGAGCGGCGCTGGGCGACACCGGGGGTGATCCTCGAGGGTCGCGAATTGGTCACCACGGACCTGCACCTGATCAACGCCGGGTTGGAAGAGTTCGTCGAGCATTCTTACTACGAGGGTTGGGACGACGCACCGCCACCGTTCAAGACCGACCCGCTGGGCAACCCACTGAGCCCGTTCCACCCCTGGAACAAGGAGACGCGCCCCAAGCCGACCGGCAAGAGCTGGAAGGAGAAGTACACTTGGTCGACGGCCCCGCGCTGGGATCGCCAGGTCGTCGAAGCCGGGGCCTACGCCCGAATCTGGATCACGACAGCCGCCCAGAAGCTGCCGCCCAACCCGTTCATCGAGACCGACGGTCGGACCTTGCAGATGCACCTCCCGAAGGGGCGCCTGCCGGCGATGACCCTGGAGTTTCGAGTGCCGGAGTGGAACAACGCGATCGAGCGCAACCGAGCGCGGGCCTTCTCGCAGCCGTACACCGCGCTGGTCGCGCTGGCGAACCTGTACGCGGCCTACGACCTGATGAAGAAGGGCGACACGGCGGTGAGCCGCTCGTACACGATCCCGAAGGATGAACGGATCGGCGTCGGCTTCTGGGGCGCTGGACGAGGCTACCTGGCCCATCACCTGACGATGGACAACGGGGCCCTGACCAACTATCAGATCTGCACCCCGTCGACGACGAACGCCTCGCCACGCGACCCCTGGGGCCAGCCGGGGCCGTACGAAGAGGCGGTGCTGAACACCCCGATCATTGAGGAGATCCGCTCGCCCGAGGAGTTCAAGGGGCTGGAGATCTTGCGGACGATCCGCAGCTTCGACCCCTGCATGCCCTGCACGACCCACATGTACGCCGGCCAGCAGACGGTCGTGCGGGAGGTCAACACCTGCGCCTGCATCCTGGAAGAGGGGGAGGTCGTTGGCGCCAGCTAGACGCGAGGTCACGTTCAGCGCCGCGTCGTCGCTCGGGGGCTCTCTGGCCTGGCCGCACCTCGCCGAGGGACCCGCGACACTCGACGGGACAGTTGCGCGGGCAGCGTCGCGTGCCCTTGTTGGCGGGGTCGGGTACACCAACCTGCGCGACCGCTCCTTCGGTCCGCTCATGATCGAGCAGCTCCAACGTCGAAGCTGGCCGGTTGACGTGGTCATCGAGGACCTGAGCTACGGACCTATCGACGTGCTCTTCAAGCTCCAGGCCGAGCCGGCGCCGTTTCGGCTTGGCATTCTCGTGGGGGCAGTCGCGCGAGGACGGACCCCTGGTAGCGTCGAGCGGTACGTCTGGCCGGGCGAGACCCTGGCGCCAGACGAGCTTCAGGATCGGATCGCGGAGGCGGTGACGGGGGTCGTCAGCCTGGAGAATCTCCTCCACATCCTGGGCCACTTCGGCGCGTTGCCGACGCGGACGATCGTCGTCGAGGTCGAGCCCGAGGCCGAGGAGCGCTGGGGAGCGGAGCTGAGCGAGCCGGTCGCGGCCGCGCTGGCGACGGTGGAGGCGGTCGTTCTCGCGGAGCTGGCTGCGACGCCAGACGATCATGAGTGAAGACGGGGCGGCGGCGCTCGAGGCGCTGTACTGGCGCGACGAGATCCTGCAGGCGATGTACTGGCTGCTGGGGGAAGGGCTGGCCGATGCCGTGGACTCGGCGCGGCTGGCCGAGCTGCTGGTGGGCGACGAGCCGCTGATCGCGGCCGAGCTGGACCGACTAGCCGCGGGCGGCTACCTCGACCTCGTCCCAGGACCGATCGCGCGGTATCGATTGACCGCGATGGGACGGCTGGAAGGTGGCAGGAGCTTTCGGGACGAATTCGACGGCCTGACGCGGCAGGCTCACGGCGAGTGCGGTGAGGACTGCTGGTGCAACGATCCCAGGCGCCAGGGTGAGCCGTGTCCCAGCCGGGAGCCGGAACATGCTCTCGCCTGACAGCCAGGTCCGGCCACTCGACGAGACGCTGGCGCGTCTGGATGAGCTGGTCGAGTCTTTCGAGACGGATCCGGACCCGATCGTCCAGGGGCGTGCCCTCGAGCTGCTCCAGTGCGTCGACGCGGTCCACCGCGTGGGACTGACACGGCTGGCATCGTACCTGGACGAGCTCGGCGGCACGGCCCGCGAGCGGGCGGTCGCCGACCCGGCCATTCGCGTGCTGCTTGAGCTCTATGACCTGCTGCCGTCGGAGGGCCCGTCCCGGCATGTCGGCTTCGTGCCGCTCGGGGAGGTGAAGCTGGTCGCGGCGCGACAACGGGGGCCTGGCCCGTGAGCCGGCGCGTGCTCGTGGTCGGAGTCGGGAATCTCCTGCGGCGGGACGATGGGTTTGGGCCGGAGGTGGCGCGCCGCTTGGACGAATCGGCGGACCTGCCGGCGGGCGTCCGGGTGATCGAGACGGGGATCGGCGGCGTCGCCCTGGTCCAGGAGCTGATGGACCGCTATGACGCCGTGCTGATCCTGGACACGGTCCGTCGGGGCGGGGCGCCGGGGACGCTGTACCTGCTCGAGCCGGAGATTCCGGACCTCCAGGCGTGGACCGACGCGGAGCGCCACACCTTCCTCGCCGATCTCCACCAGGTCGAGCCGTCCGGCGCCTTGACGCTGGCCGCCGCGCTCGGCGTCCTCCCTCCGACCATCCGAATCCTGGGCTGCGAGCCGGCCGACTGCGATGAGGCCGAGATCGGGCTGACGCCAGCGGTGGCGCGGGCGGCGGGGTTGGCATGCGAGCGGGTGAGGCGACTGGTGGGGGAGCTCATGTCCGAGCCAGGCGCAGAGGCGGGGACAAGCCCCGCCCCTACCGGCCGCGTCCGGCTGATGGTCGATCACTGATGTGCCAGGCCATCCCTCGGAAAGTGCTGTCGACAGATGGTGCGCGCGCCCAGGTCGACTACGACGGCCAGCCGACCTGGGTCGAGGCTGGCGCGATCACTGGGCTGACGGTCGGCGAGTACGTCGTCGTTTACGCGGGGCAGGCGCTGGATCGCATGCCGGTGGACGAGGCCGAAGCGATGCTCGCCTTTTACGGTGAGCTCGAGAGCCTGCTCGAGGCGGCGAGCCGGTGATCGAAGTCTCGTCGCCGCCACTGGATGGCATGACGCGCTTCGTACGCTACGCCTTCATGCCGAATCGGCTCCGCTACTGCGGCGGCGACGATAATCGGACGCTCTTCGAATACGGCGTGCAGAACGTCTCCGACGCGGGGTTGACGCCGCTCCTCCGGCGCTTCACCGGGGCTTTGCCGTACCTCCAGTTGATCGCCCGCGCCAACAACCTCGCCGATCCGTTCGACACTCACGTCGTCGAAGCCTACTGGCTGGGCAACGAGCTGCTCGACCGTGTCGAGGTGCGCCAGCTCTATGATTCGCTACTCGAGCGTTTCGGTAAGCAGCTCCAGGGTCGCACGCGAGAGCTGGTACTGGGCAAGGCACCGGCTGGCGCCCGGCCCCATCACAGCTTCCACGTCCTGGACGTCCACAGCCGGGTGGGCGAGTTGGGGCAGAGCCTCGCCACGATGGACGCGTGCCGGGTGAGCTGGGGCAAGGTCGCCGTCCTGGAGGGGGCGGAGCTGCGTGTCGCACGACAGCCGCTCGTGCTCCGCGACGGCAAGCTCGTGCTCGGGGAGACCCGAACCCAGGACATCGTGCATCAGGTGGACGGCGGCGGGTTCGCCGACGGGGTCAAGCCCGGTGACTGGGTCTCGATCCATTGGGACTGGGCCTGCGAAGTCCTGACCGACCGCCAGCGGCGCAACCTCGAGCGCTACACCCGCTACCACCTCGCCCTCGCCAACCAGACGGTCTAGCTGTGGCGCGAATCCGACGTCGGACCCTGCTCGCCGGGGCGGGCGCAGCGCTGGCCGCGCCGGCCCTTCAGGCGTGCCTGCCTCGGATCGGCCCGGCCATCGGCGGCGCGCCGGTGACCGGCAGGCTGCGCGTCGCCCAGGGCACGGACCCGGCCGGCTTGAACCCCCTTCTCCAGACGGGGCTGGTCGAGGCCAGCGTCTACGGCAACGTCTTCGACGCTCTGGTTTCCCTGGACGCTGAGGGACGCTTGCAGCCCGGGTTGGCCGAGACCTGGCAGGCCCGCGACGAGCGGACATGGGTCTTCACGCTCCGAAGGGGTGTCAGCTTTCACGACGGGGAACCTTTCGATGCCCAGAGCGTCCGCT
>JACCZL010000012.1 GCA_013695975.1 Chloroflexota bacterium | reverse complement strand
CTCGATGCCTTTCGGGACGGTATGCGCGAGCACGGCCACGTCGAGGGCGAAACCTTCATCTTCGAGTACCGCTACGTCGAGCAGGCGAGCCAGCTCCGCGACGTTGCATCGGAGCTCGCTCAGATCCCTGTCGACGTGCTCGCCTGCCCCAACATTGGGGCGGTAGACGCAGCCAAGCAAGTCTCGAGCACGATCCCCATCGTCTTTGTGACCGTCTCCAATCCTATCGCGAGCGGATACGTCGACAGCCTCGCCCGGCCGGGTGGGAGAATTACCGGCCCCAGCCAACTTGCCCCCGGGGTCACCGGAAAGCGGCTGCAGATCCTACGGGAGGTCGGTCCTTGGATCACGCGCGTGGGGGTGCTCTGGGACCCAAACAATCTGAATTCGGCAGGCCAGTGGCAAGAGACGCGGGAGGCCGCCGAGGCGCTGGGACTGCAGTTGCTCTCGCTGGAGATGCGCGAGCCAGCCGACTTCGAGGCCGCGTTCGCGCTCGCTATCAGCGGCGGCGCCGACGCGCTGTTCATGCCGATCGTCCAGGTGGTCATGGTTGCGCTGCTGCTGATCGCCCAGTTTGCCGTTGCTCACCGACTGCCATCGATGGCATTCCAGCGGGAGTTCCCGCATGTCGGCGGCCTGATGAGCTATGGTGCGAGCATTCCCGCCCTGTACCGGCGCGCCGCCTACTACGTGGACAAGATCTTGAAGGGCGCCGACCCGGCGACCCTTCCGGTCGAGCAGCCGACCAAGTTCGACATGATCATCAACCTGAACACCGCCCAGGCCATCGGGCTGACCATCCCGCAATCCATCCTGCTGCAGGGGGCCGAGACGATTCGATAGCGTTCCTCTCCCTGAACATCGTGGGAGAAGCGAGACGTTACTGTTGCGGCAGCGCTACGCGACGACTCCGAGACCGGAGCGGTGTGGTTCAGTTGTCCCTGTTTCCACCCGACGACATCGCTAGGGCTCGCTGAGCGCGTCATCGTGCCCGCGATCCGGCACGTCATTGTAGCCAACGTCTTGGTCAGGCTTGGTTCCTGCGCCCTCGGCTGCACGCTGGACGAGCGCCGCGAGCTCCGGTGGGTCCGACCGCCGCACGACCACCTCGGGCGTTCGGTGCCAGGCGGCGCACTCCCGCAGCGCGTCAGATAGGTCGGCGACTAGCTCGTCGGTCACCGTGACGCCGGGTTCCAGGTGGAGCGCGATCACCTCGAAGCGGCCCGCCTTGCGATAGGCCTTCGGGTCGAGCCGGCCGATCAGGGCCCCGCGATGGAGGATCGGCAGGGTGAAGTAGCCGTAGCGACGCCTGGCGGCCGGCGTGTAGCACTCGATCGTGTAGTCGAAGTTGAAGACGGCGCGTCCCCGCTCGCGGTCCCAGACCAGCGGGTCGAACGGCGACAGCAGCGTCGTCAGCACCGGCCGCGGGGGCTTGCTGGCCAGGTCGGCGTGGTCCGGGTGGACGTAGGCCGGGCCCTCCCAGCCGGCCACGCGGGCACGGAGCAGCTCGCCCTGGTCGGCGAGCGACTCGAGCAGCGCCTCGCTTCCCCGTCGCTCCGTCCTGAAATAGTCGCCCAGCCAGCGGGTCCGGGTCACCCCGAGGGCGCGGACCCCTCTGAGTGCCAGCTCGCGGCGCACGACCTCCGGATCGGGCAGGTCCGCGTCGTCCCAGGATGGGAGGACCCGCTCGCGCAGGTCGTAGACGCGTTGGAAGCGCTCGCGACGGGCGATCATCAGCTCGCCGGTCGAGTGGAGCATCTCGAGGGCACGCTTGTCGGGCTTCCAGCTCCACCAACCGGTGGCGTGCCCCGGCGGGCGCGCGAAGTCGATCGACCGGACCGCTCCGCGCTCGCGGATCAGCTCGAGCATCCGCCGCATGTCGTCGCGATGCTCGGCGATCCAGGCCCGCGCGGCCGACCACCCCCAGGTCTCCCCATACGTCAACATCCGGCGGCGGTAGAGCGAGTAGTCCTCGATCGGCAGCAAGCAGGCGGCGTGGGACCAGTATTCGAACAGCGCCCCCGCGGCCAGCAGCTCGTCGAGCCAGCGCGGCTCGTACTCGCCGAGCCTGCTCCAGAGGACCAGATACGGACTGCGGGCGACGACGTGGATCGTGTCGAGCTGAAGGACCTCCATCCGCCGGATCGTCGCCAGGACGTCGCCCTTGCGCGCGGCGCGCTTCGGGCGTCGGTGCAGCCCCTGAGCCGCTACCATCACTGCCCGTGCGTCTCTAGCGGTGAGCTCGATGGTGGCTGAGGCGCTCGGGGTCCCTGGCATGTCTCAATAGTCTAGGCATCGACGCGCCTCGCTTCCACCGCCAGCGTCTCAAGCCGATCGGCGAGCTGCCGAAGGTACCGTGCCAGGGAGACGCGGAGTGGCGGTGCCTGGGGAGTGGGGGCAACCCACACCTTGCGCCGCTGCCGGAGGATGTCGTCGTGTCGCTTTCGCGCCAGAATCAGGAGGAGCTCGGGGTGGTCCATGATCGGATCTCCTTCGGTTCGGGTTCCTGCCAGGAACCGTGGAGTTAGGCCCGCGCGGTGAGGTCTCGCCAACTGACCCCGTAGGCGGCCAAGTCCTGCTCCTTGGAGCGCACGCCGTCACGGCTGTCGTAGCCGTAGCGGACCGCCAGGATCCAGAGGGCGAGTAAGATAACGCCGCCAATCGTCAGCACGATTCCTAACCTCCTAAAGTTCCTTTGATAGTTAGATCATAGCACGCCCACTCTAACCAGTCAAGCACACTTTGCCAGTTACCGTGTAGAATTGACGGAAGCCGCTGGAGGCGGCCCTCAATGACTCAGACCCTGACCAGCGGACCCCACTTCGACCTGACCGGCGGCCATCCGGCTCTCGACTTCGTCAACACCGTCGACGACCGCCTGGGCGAGCACCCTCAGGAGCATCTCGCTAGCTACGCCGACCTCGTTGCGTGGGGGCAGCAGGCCGGCGTCCTGACGGACGAGCAGGCCGGTCGCCTCGTCCGCGAGGCGGCGCGTCACCCCGCCCGCGCGGCCGCGGTCCCGCGGCGCGCAGTCGAGGTGCGGGAAGCGATCTACCGCGTGCTGCTGGCGATGGTCGGCGAGGTCCCACCCGCCTCGGCCGACCTCGATGCCCTGAACGAGACCCTCGCCGCGGCGATGGCCCGGGCACGGATCGCCCCGTCCGCAGACGGTTTCGCGTGGGGCTGGTCCGACGAGATTGCGCTCGATCGGATGCTCTGGCCGGTCGCCCGTGCGGTCGCCGACCTGCTGACCTCAGACCAGCTCGCCCGGGTCCGAGTCTGCTCCGCCCACGACTGCAACTGGCTCTTCATGGACTCGAGCCGCAACGGCAGCCGCCGCTGGTGCAACATGCAAGCCTGCGGCAACCGCGCCAAGGCCCGCCGTTTCCAGCAGCGGCGACGCGTCAAAGCGTAGGGGCGCGATGCATCGCGCCCCTACGGGATCACCGAAGCATCTCCCGTACGGCCCGGGCGTCGTTGTGGGCGGGGCCCTGCCGGGCCACTTCCGTGCCGATCTTCTCGCAAGCGTGGAGGACGCTGGTGTGGTCGCGACCGCCCAGCAGGGCGCCGATCCGCGGCAGCGACAGGCGGGCGTCCTCCCGCAACAGGTACATCGCCAGGTGGCGTGGGGCGACGATCTTGCGGTTGCGCGCCTTGCCCCGCAGCGCGGCCAGGTCCACCCCGTAGTAGCGCCCCACCGCCTGGAGAATGCTTTCCGGCCCCTGGCTCGTCCGAGGGGCGACCAAATCCTCCAGGGCGCGGGCCGCTAGCTCCACGCTCAGCGCCTGCTGGTGGAGCTTAGCGTAGGCCATCACCCGGTTGAGCGAGCCTTCCAGCTCGCGGATGTTGCTCTGGACCTTGTGGGCAATGAACTCTAGCACCTCACTTGGTGCTTCGACCCGACCGTTCAGCTTCGAGCGCAGGATCGCGATCCGCGTCTCCAGGTCGGGTGCCTGGACGTCCGCGATCAGGCCCATCTCAAAGCGCGACCGCAAGCGGTCCTCGAGGGTCGGGATTGCCTTTGGCGTCCGGTCACTCGTGAGGACGATCTGGCCTCCGCCCTCGTGGATCGCGTTGAAGGTGTGGAAGAACTCCTCCTGCGTCCGCTCTTTGCTGGCGATGAACTGGATATCGTCGATCATCAGGAGATCGGCCCGGCGGTAGCGCGCCCGAAAGTCGTCGGTTCGCCGCTCGCGGATTGACTCGATCAGCTCGTTGGTGAACGTCTCCGACGAGACGTACACGACCGACTGGCCCCGCTCGAAAACGAGGTGGCCGATCGCATGCAGCAGGTGGGTCTTGCCCAGCCCGACCCCGCCGTAGAGGAAGAGCGGGTTATAGGCGTGGCCCAGCTCGTCCGCCACCGCCTGAGAGGCAGCATGGGCCAGGCGGTTGGCGCTGCCGACCACAAATCGCTCGAACGTGTAGCGGGCGTTTAGCCCGGTCCCGCCACGCCCGACGCTCGGCGGCCCGTCCCGAGTCTCGAGTTCCCGTAAGGGCGGGGCAAACCCCGTTCTC
>JACCZL010000611.1 GCA_013695975.1 Chloroflexota bacterium | reverse complement strand
GCGAGTGGTCGCCCAGGATCTTCGGGTGCCAGTCATACCCGTAGTCGTTGGCGGCCGTCGCGGCGTCGCCGTACATCGACTTGAGATAGCTGATCATCCACTTCGGCTGGTTCGCGTAGAACGACGTCGGGACGGTCTCGGTCGCCAGGTACGCCTTCAGGCTCTCGTGGCGTCGAGCCGAGCTCGGATGCGACATGTAGCCGGTGATCGAGTGGTACAGGGTCGGGTTGTCCGTACTCCCCTGAATCGTCGCATGACCCCGGAGGGCCAGGATCCCGCCGCCGGGCCGGCCGATGTTCCCCAGCAGTTGCTGCAGGATGCCGGCTGCCCGGATCATCTGGACGCCGACGGTATGCTGGGTCCAGGCCACGGCGTAAGCCATCACCCCGGTCCGCTCCGGACCGGAGTTGGCGATCATCGTCTCGGCAACCTGGAGGAAGACCTCCTTCGGCGTCCCACACACCCGCTCGACCATCTCCGGCGTGTAGCGCGCGTAGTGTCGCTTGAGGATCTGGAAGACACAGCGCGGGTCCTGCAGCGTCAGGTCCGCCTGGGCCGGCGGCGGCTTGAGCCGCTGGACCAGCTCGGTCCAGGTCGTCGCCCCCATCGCCGCGTCGAAGCCGAACGGTGCCGGTTGGACCTGCGCCTCGTTCGACTTTTGGGTGTCGGCCGCTCGGCTCTCCTCGCGGACCTGGGTCCGGTCGTACTGCCAGGTCTGGTTGCTGTAGCTCTGGGTCTGCGGGTTAAACCCGCTGAACAGGCCGTCGAGCTCTTCGGGCCCCTGGTATTGATCCCCGATGATCGTCGCCGCGTTGGTGTAGTTGACCACATACTCCGTGAAGTACTTCTGGTTCTGGATGACGTGGTTGATCAGGCCACCCAGGAACACGATGTCCGAGCCCGCCCTGATCGGCGCGTAGATGTCCGCGACCGCGCTGGTGCGGGTGAAGCGGGGGTCGATGTGGATGATCTTGGCGCCCTTCTCCTTGGCCTGCATCACCCAGCGGAACGCCACCGGGTGGCATTCGGCCATGTTCGACCCCATGATCGTCATGCAGTCCGTGTTGGCGACATCGCGCGAGAAGGTGGTCGCCGCGCCCCTACCGAAACTTACGCCCAGACCGGGCACAGAGGAGCTGTGTCATATCCGGGCCTGATTCTCGATCGCCACAACCCCCGTGGCGCGCATCAGCTTCGAGTGGGCGTAGTTCCACTCGTTGTCCATCGTCGCCCCGCCGAGCGAGAAGATCCCAAGCGAGTTGTTGACCAGCTTCCCGTCCGGGAGCTTCTCGACAAACGTCTCGTCGCGGGTCTTCTTGTACAGCTCGGCAATCCGGTCCATCGCCCAGTCCAGCGGCTTCTTCTCCCACTGGGTCCCGCCCGGCGCCCTGTAGAGCACCTCCGTGATCCGGTTCGGGTTGACCGCGAGCTGATAGCTCGCTGCGCCCTTCGGGCAGAGGTTGCCCTGGTTCACCGGACTGTCAGGATTGCCCTCGATGTTGACGATTCGATTGTCGATGACATGGGCGATCATGCCACAGCCGACCGAGCAGTACGGACAGATCGTCGGCACGGCCTTGGCGTTGGCGATCCTCAGCTCGGCGGCCCGAGCCACGGTGGGGGTCAGGTTGACGCCGAGCGCCGCCATCGTCCCCAGGGCCGTCCCACCGGCCCCTGCCCGCAAGAACTCCCGTCGAGAAACGGCCACAGCTAGTACTCCTTCGTCAAGAGCTGCGAAATGAGCGCCGCCCGACCACCCGCCTGACGCGCCGCTAGCCCGGCCGCGATGCCGAGGTTAAAGGCAGATTATAGGAGAACGCCCGCGAACGCAACCATTGCAGCCCACCGGTCAAGGCGAGACCGTCGCGCGTTGGCACGATCGGGCGTGGTCGCGACGCGGAAGCGCAACCAGCATCCCTCGCCGCCGCGCGACGAGATGGTCGGCTCCGCGGGCTGC
This sequence comes from Chloroflexota bacterium, assembly GCA_013695975.1. GTDB lineage: Bacteria > Chloroflexota > UBA6077 > UBA6077 > JACCZL01 > JACCZL01. Next base: position 5,010 of record JACCZL010000611.1, on the reverse strand, counting down.
TACGCGCGGAGGTCAGGCCTCTTCGACGGGTCGGGCCGTTCGCCGCCGCCTGGTGGACGAACGCTGCTCTTTCCCACGCAGGTCGATCACCCCGCGGAGCATCGACAGGCAGACCCGCTTGTCGTCGTCGTTGAGCTGCTGCAGCTCGCCGAACGCCTGCCGCAGCTCGACGTCGATCAAGTCCATCGAGCGGCCCTGGTAGGCCAGCATGCCGGCGAGCTGCAGCAGCTCGCTCGGGCTGGTCGTGAGGCAGTTGCAGACCTCGAGCAGCGTGCTGACGCGCGGATCGGTCGTCTCGCCACTCAGCAACCGATAGAACGTCGCACGGTTGCGCTTCCCGCCCAGCCGATCGGCCACTTCAGCCGGACGAAGTCCGCGCGCGTCGATCAGATCTCGAACGGCCTTGCCAATAGCCACGGCACCCTCCCGTCGTCGCAATTGCGCCCGAGTATAACATTCCGGTGCGACGGTTGCGTCGCCGCAAGGCCGCTCGGCATCACAATCCGTGCGCCAGGCGCTCCACCAGTCGCTCCGGGAGCCCAACCTGACGCATCCGCTCCTGCGTCCGCTCGATCGGATACGCCACTCGTTGCCAGCACGCGCTCCGCCGTTCTGTGTCGACTACCAGGAAGGCGGCCCGAGGCTCGCCGTCCCGTGGCTGACCGACGCTACCGGGATTCAGGATGAACCGAGCTTCCGGTTGATCGAGCGCCAGCTCCCTTTCCCCCACGATCCGCTCGGCCCGCACGCGGCCACCCTCCAACGTGAACACCGATGGCACGTGGGTATGGCCGACGAGGCAGAATGGGCCTCCGAAGTAGTCAAAGCTCCGCCGAGCAACATCCACGCTCAGGACGTACTCCCAGAGCGGGTCCCGCGGACTACCGTGCACCAGCGTAAACTCGCCGCTCACCAGGGTTGTCGGCAGGCTCGAGAGGTACTCGCTCGATGCCACGTTCAGCCGCCCCATCGTCCAGCGAGCGGCCGCGGCGGCGTACGGGTTGAACGCCTCGAGATCCATCTGCCCGATCGCCGCGCGGTCGTGATTGCCGGCCACCGCCAGATGTCTCGTACCGGCCAGCACGGAGACGCACTCGTTCGGCTCTGGGCCATAGCCGACGATGTCCCCGAGGCACCAGAGCTGGTCGACCGCTCCCATCGCCTCGATCACCGTCGAGAGTGCCTCGAGATTGCTATGGATATCCGAGACGACGCCGATGCGCACCAGCCCTCCGCGGCCACGACCACGCACAGGCATCCTATCAGCCCGGCCCCGCCCGCTCCTACCTCCGAGTGACCGCTACAATGTCGCGGGAGAGCATGTCTCAGGGGAGCAAGGTGTGCAGCGTCCGCGAAGCCAGCGCGACGCCCTGCTCGAAAAGTCTCGCAAGCGCTCGAGCATCCAGCATCATGACCCACGATGAATCCTCGGCGACGCTCCGCGTGGCCGATCTGGGCGAGTTCGCGCTGATCGACCGCCTCGCAGCCGTGCTGCGCGAGGAGGCCGTACCCGCGCGGTCAGCTCCGGCCGACGAGCTGGCTATCGGCGACGACGCCGCGGCCTGGCGCCCAACCCCCGATCGCTGGGAGATCCTGACCACCGACGCGCTCGTCGAGAACGTTCACTTCAGGCTCAGCACCACCACCTGGCGCGAGCTCGGCTGGAAGGCGCTCGCCGAGAACGTCAGCGACGTCGCCGCGATGGGCGGTCGCCCGCGCCGCGCCTTCGTGACCCTCGGTCTGCCCCCCGAGACGCCGATCGCCGGGCTCGAGGAGCTGTATCGTGGGATGGCCCACCTCGCGTGCGAGTTCGACCTGGTGATCGCCGGCGGCGACACTGTCGCGGCGCCAGTCGTGTTTCTGAGCGTCACCGTGGTCGGAGAGGTCGAGGGACCGGGTCTCCGTCGGTCGGCCGGCCAGCCAGGGGATCTGCTCGCGGTGACCGGCGTGCTCGGGGGCTCCGCCGCCGGCCTGGAGATTCTGGAGGCGGGGGGGCCCGGTCCGGGCGACGACGTCGGTCGGTCCCTGGCGCACTGCCATCGCAATCCCTCGCCGCGTGTCCGCCAGGGTCTCGTGCTGAACGAGGCCGGGATACGCTGCGGGATGGACCTGAGCGACGGATTGCTCGGCGACGCGGCGAAGCTGGCGCGCGCATCCGGAGTCGGCGCGACCATCGCGCTCGCGAGCGTCCCGATGCACCCCTGCCTCGAGGAGCGGTTCGGACCTCGGGCAGCCGAGCTGGCGCTGACCGGTGGCGAAGACTACGAGCTCCTCGTCGCCGCGCCCGCCGACGTCATCGGACGAGCGGAGCAAGCCCTCCGGCGGGCCAGACTGGGCCCCCTCAGCGTGGTCGGTCGCCTCGAGCCAGGCCACGCCGGCCAGGTTCGGGTGGTCGACGCTGCTGGGCGGCCGATCCAGCCGAGCCGAGCCTCCTGGGATCACTTCGGGCGGTCAGGGACGCGCCGATGAAGCGGCTGAAGCTCGTCTCACGGACCCCCGCCGAGACCCGGCGGCTGGGTGAGGCGTTCGGGCGGGCCGCCCAGCCCGGCGACCTCCTCCTGCTCGATGGACCCTTCGGCGCCGGCAAGACGGTTTTCGTCCAGGGACTCGCCGCCGGCCTCGACGTCCAGGCTTACGTCAGTAGCCCATCGTTCATCATGATTAACGAGCATCACGGACGTCTGCCGCTCTTTCACGTCGACCTCTACCGAATCGAGGGTCGGCTCGACCCCGAGACGCTCGACGCCCTGGAGGACTATCTCGGGCGAGACGGCATCTGCGCGATCGAGTGGCCCGGGCTCGTCCCGCCCCCCCTCCGACTGGGCGGCAGCGAGCTTCGCTTTGCGCCGAGCGGAGACACGACCCGCGAGATCACCATCGACACCCCGTCCGATCGACTGGCCACGGCCGCCCGCGACGCCGGGGCCGCTCCAGCAGCCGAGACGCGGGATTGAGGGGCGGAAATCACGTGACGCGATCCCCGGGCCGCGACCCTCAGTCCTCCCGCTTGCTGGTCGCGCTCGACACCTCCACTGCCCAGGCCGGCTTGGCCCTCTACGACGGCCGAGTGTTGGCCGAGACGGTCTGGCTGGCCGGTCGTGACCACGGCCGCCAGTTGATGCCGGCCGTCCACCAGGCGCTCGAGCGCCTCGGCCGAGCGCCCTCGGACCTGGCGGCGGTCGCGGCCGCCAACGGGCCGGGCTCGTTCACCGGAGTTCGGGTTGGCCTCGCCATCGCCAGCGGCCTGGCATTCGCCCTCGGCCTGCCCCTCTACGGCATCGGCTCGCTCGACGTCACCGCGGCCGCGGCGCCGACCGGCCCCTGGCCGCTCCGGGCCGTGCTCGAAGCCGGCCGTGGGCGCTTCGCGACGGCACTCTACCGACGTGGAGCGGGAGGCTGGGCCCGCGTCGGCGGCATTGTGGGAGTCGACCTGGACGGGCTGGTACGCTTGATCGAGGAACAGCATGGCATCGGCCCACTCGGGTCGGCCGGGCCCGAGCAGTGCGCGATCGTTGGGGAGCTCGACGATGGTGCGCGCTCCAGGCTGGCGGCGCTCGATGCCGTGGCCTGGGCCGCCTCGCCGGCCCTCGCGGTGCGCCGACCGGCTATCCTGGCGGAGATGGCATGGAACATCTGGTTGAGCGGCCGCCCACCCGAGCCGAGAGACGCCGAGCCGATCTATCTGACGAGGACCTGAGGCTAGGACAGATGCGGTTCCGAGTCGAGCCGATGCGGATCGAGCACATCCCGGTTGTCGCCGAGATCGAGCGCCGTAGCTTCACCCAGCCGTGGCCCTCGAACGCCTATCGCAAGGAGATCCAGACCAACCGCACGGCCCACTATTTCGTCGCTCGACGAGTCGACGATGAGCTCGACCAGCAGCCGAGCCCCGAGCCCGGCCAAACCGTTTCGGACGGTCGCGCGCCACACGCGGGCGCGGAAGAGAATGGGAGCGATCACGGGATTCTTGGAAAACTCTCCAGGCTCTTTCGCGGCCCCGCCGAGGGTTCACCACCCCTGGAGGCCGAGCTGCTCAGCATCGCCGGTTTCGCCGGCCTCTGGCTGATGACCGACGAGGCCCACATCACCACGATCGCCGTCGACCCGATCTATCGAGGACGCGGGATCGGCGAGCTGCTCCTGCTGGGGCTGATCGATCGCGCCAAGCAGATCGGCGCGCGCTGGCTCACCCTCGAAGTGCGAATGTCCAACCGCGTCGCCCAGAGGCTGTATCAGAAGTACACGTTCAAGGAAATGGGGATTCGGCGCCGCTACTACAGCGACAACGGGGAGGACGCCCAGGTGATGTGGACAGACCCGATCGACTCCGAACGTTTTCGAGAGGCGCTTCGCCAGCATCGCGAGGTGCTCGCGCGCAAGCTGGGCCACCATGACTGACACGCTCGTCCTGATCGACGGTCACGCCCTCGTCTTTCGGGCCTTCCATGCCGTGCCGCAGCTCACCAGCCCCAAGGGTGAGCTGGTCAACGCCGTGTATGGCTTTACCTCGATGCTCTTCAAGGCCTGGCGCGAGCTGCGCCCGCGCTACGTGATCGCCACCTTCGACACCTCAGCCCAGACCTTCCGTCGAGCCTCGTACGAAGCGTATAAGGGTACCCGCGGCCCTCAGCCAGAGGGGATCAGACCGCAGTTCCACCACGTCTACCGCCTGCTCGAGGCGATGAGCATCCCGGTCTTCACATTGGACGGCTACGAGGCCGACGACCTGCTCGGGGCGCTCTCCAAGCAAGCCGCCGAGCGCGGCCTCGATGTCGTCATCCTGACCGGCGACATGGACGCGCTCCAGCTCGTCGATCCCCGGGTGCGGGTCCTGACCTCCCGTCGCGGCTTCTCCGACACCATCCTCTACGACGAGCAGGCCGTCCGCGACCGGTACGGTCTCGATCCGCGCCAGCTTCCCGATTTCAAGGCCCTGCGCGGCGACGCCTCGGATAACATCCCCGGCGTGCCAGGCATCGGCGACAAGACCGCCGCCAAACTGCTCCAGAC
>JACCZL010000606.1 GCA_013695975.1 Chloroflexota bacterium | reverse complement strand
ACCGAGCTGCGCGCGGGCCTCGATGCGCGGCGCGCTGCGCGGGCAGAGCAGCGAGCCGACCTGGCCGGGCGGCGATCGACGCTGCAGGGCCGCCAGTCGCTGCTTGCACGCCTGGTGGACGACCTGGCTCGAACCGCGCGGGCACACGAGACGGCCGAGCAGCGGCTGGCGATGGCGCAGCACACCGAACAAGTCCAGGCGAGGACGCTGAGCGAGTTGAGCGCTGAGAGCGCGGTGGCGATCGGTCGGATCGACGAGCTGGAACGCACCTGCTCGGCGCTGCGGGCGGAGCGGCGGCGGATCCGTGAGGAGCGATCCGAGCTGGAGCGACGGGCGGCCGAGCCGCGGGCGGCGAGCCGCGCCCAGCGCACGCTGCTCGAAGCGCATTCGATCGACGAGAGTCGGGCGACCGACCGGCTCGAGCGACTACGGCGCGAGGCGGAGGAGTATTTCGAAGAGCTCGGGGTCAGCGTTGCACGCGTTGCGATCGGGACCTGGGAGCAGGGCCGGTTCGACGACCTGGCCTGTGGCGACACGACCGGGGATCCGTCGACCGCTGAACCCGAACTTCCGATGCCAGACCCCGACGCGACACGTCGACGGATGAACGTCCTGCGTCGGGAGCTACGGGCGATCGGTCCGGTCGGCGACGATGCCCTGGCCGAGCTCGGCGAGCTGCGCGACCGTCACGCCTTCCTCGTGAGCCAGACTGCCGACATGGACGCGACGGTCGGCGAGCTGCGCGGGGCGATGGAGGAGCTGGAGGGGATGATGCGGACGGCGTTCGACGAGGCCTTCGCGAGGGTCAACGCCGCCTTCGGCGAGTACTTCGGCCGGCTGTTCGGGGGTGGGCACGCCGAGCTGGTCTTGAGTCGACCGGACGATGTCCTCGAGACGGGTGTCGACATCGTGGCGCGGCCACCGGGCAAGCGGCTCCAACCCCTGGTCAGCCTCTCGGGCGGCGAGCGGGCGCTGACGATGGTGGCCCTGATCTTCGGCCTGCTCAAGACGAATCCGGCCCCGTTCTGCGTCCTCGACGAGGTCGACGCTGCTCTCGACGAGGCCAACGTCCGTCGCTTTACCGACATGCTCCAGGAGCTGAGCGGGCGGACCCAGTTTATCGTCGTGACTCACAACCGGGCGACGATGGAGATCGCGCAGGCTCTCTACGGGATCTCGATGGGCACCGACGGGGTCAGCACGGTGGTCTCGCTGCGCCTGCCAGACTGAGGGCGCGGCCGCGAAATCGGGGTTTGGGCCGAAGCGCTCTGGTACCATTTTCTCTGCTGTGAGGTTCAAGTTTACTGGTCGGTGCCTCGCGCTCGCCGCGTCCAGCGGTGGCGCCTTGGCATGACGTTTCTCCAGCCGGCCGGTCTCTGGCTGCTCGGGCTGATCCCGCTGGTACTGCTGATTTACCTGCTTCGGTCGAATCCGCGCCGCCAGACGGTGCCGAGCGCGTTTCTCTGGAAGGGGCTGAACCGGGACCTCAGCGCGTCGCGACGGTGGCGCCCGCCAAGCCCCTCGCTGCTGCTGTTGTTGCAGCTCCTGGCAATTGGGGTGGTCGCGCTGGCGGTGGCCAACCCGCGGATGACGGCGCCGCCACGGCGGCACCTGTTCCTGCTCCTCGACGCCTCGGCGAGTATGCTGGCAACGGATGTTCAGCCGAGCCGATTCGAGGACGCGATCCGGCAGGCGCGCGGATTGCTGCTCGGGCTGGGGCCGCAAGATCGAGCAACGGTGATCCGGGTCGGGCCGTCGCCGCGGGTCGTTGCCGAGGACGTGGACACGATCGCGGCGCAGGCCGCGCTCACGGAGCTGCGGGCGGGGGCTGGCTCGGCGACGATGCGCGAGGCCCTGATGGTGGCCTCGAGCCTGGCTGGCCGGGTCGGCGACGCGACGGGTGAGGCGGTCGTCTTGAGTGACGGGGCATTCGGGGAACTGGGCGACCTGGCGGGGTTGAGCGTGCCGGTTCGCTTCCAGACCGTGGGGTGGAGCTCCGAGAACCAGGCAGTGGCGGCGCTGAGCGTGGTGCGGCAACCCCAGCAGGCGGGCGGTCTGGCCGCCTTTGCGCGGGTCGTGAACTATGCCGATGGACCAGTGCGGCTGCCGGTCAGGCTCGTGGTGGACGGGATCGCGCAGGAGACGCGCGACGTCGAGGTGGCGGGTCGGCGGCGGTCCGAGCTGTCGTTCGCGGTGCCGGAGGGGAGTCGGCGGGTCGGGGTGAGTCTCGGGGGCCAGGACGTGCTGGCGGCCGACGATCAGGCCGAGCTGGCCGTCGAGGCGGGGCACGCCCGACAGGTCTTGCTCGTGTCGCGCTTGCCGGAGACGCTGGAACGGGCCCTCCGAGCGATCCCCGACCTGCGGGTCCAGACGGTGTCGCCGGAGGGTTACTCGGGGGCCGGCGCCGAGCTGGTCGTCTTCGACGGGGTGTTGCCCGAGCGGCTGCCGAGCGGGCAGCTCCTGATCGTGAACCCTCCCGGAGGGCGCGACTATCTGAAGGTCGTCGGCGAGACGCGGTCGGTGCAGGTGACGGACTTCGATCCTCGCCATCCGCTGCTCGAGTCGGTCGACCTGTCGGCAGCCCGTATGGCGCGGGCCACGGTGCTGGAGGCGCCGCCCTGGGCGCGGGTGGTCGCCGATACCGTCGGGCGGCCCTTGATCCTCGAGGGCCGGGAGTCCGGACGGTCGATCGTGGTGTTTGCGTTTGATCCCAGTGGCTCGAGTGTCGACAAGATGCTGGCCTTTCCCCTGCTCGTCTCCAATGCCGTGGCCTTCCTGAGTGGGGGAGAGCTGACGCCGTCGCTTCCGCCTGGACGCTCGGCGACCTTGCCGGTCGGGCCCGGCGTCCGCGAGGTGCGGCTGGAGGGGCCGGAGGGAGCTCGCGCCTTGCCGGTCGAGGGATCCTCGGTGCGGATCGAGCGGCTGGAGGCGCCCGGCCGCTACACCGTGCGGGAGCGGGGCGACGGGGCTGGCGAGGCGCGGACCTTCTCGATCAACGTCGCCGACGAGGCCGAATCGGACCTGACGCCGCGACCGCGGGTGGCCATCGAGGCCGCTCCACGGGGGTCGGAGCAGCCGAGCCTCACTCGGATCGACTACTGGCCGGCGCTGCTAGCGCTGGGGCTGGTCGTTTTCGGCGCCGAGTGGTGGCGCTTCGGACGACGAGGCTAGCCCCGTGCGTTTGAGCTTCGAGCAGCCACTCTGGCTCCTCTTGGTGCTGCTAGTCCCGCTGGTATTGCGGTTGGCGCTGCCGCGGCTGCGGGCAATGGCGCGGTGGCGGCGGCGGGGGGCGCTGATCCTCCGAGCGGCGGTCTTGAGCCTGACGATCATGGCGCTGGCCGACCCGGTCTCCTGGCGCCCGGACGACAAGCTGTCGGTCGCGTTCGTCGTGGATCAGTCGGACAGCATGGCTGGTCAGCAACGAGCCGCCGCGGAGGCCTGGCTGGGACAGGCGCTCGGGTCGGCCGGGCCGGCCGATCGGGTCGCGGTGGTCCGTTTCGGCCGCCACGCCGTCGCCGACGTCGAGGGGGTCCGGGCCGCCGCGGCCAGTCCGAGTGGACCCAATGCCGCGCCCCCGTCGGCGGGCGTCGACGGGACGGCGACGAATCTGGAAGAGGCGCTACGTCTGGCCGGCGACCTCCTGTCACCGACCGGCGGGCGGCGGCTGGTGCTGCTGACCGATGGCTGGGAGAACGTCGGGAGCGCCCAGGACGCCGCGACCCAGGCGCTGCCGCCAGGCACGCAAGTCTCGCACGCGCTGCCGGGCTACGAGGCGGCTGGACCGGAAGTCGCGCTGCGGGCGCTCGAAGCGCCGTCGTTCGTCCGCGACGGCTCGACCTTCGAGGCCGCGGCGGTCGTCGACAGCATCGTCGAGACCGATGCGACCCTGCGGCTGTTCCTGGACGGTCGGCCGGTCGCCGAGCAGCCGGTCCACTTGCAGGTCGGGCCGAACCGCTTTAGCCTGGCCCAGCGAGCACGCTCGCTCGGGTTCCGTCGGCTTCGGGTCGAGGTGGTGGCACGAGACGACACGCGAACCGACAACAACGCGGCCGAGGCCAGCACTGTGGTCAAGGCGGCCGGGTCGGTGCTGCTGCTGGAGGGCCACGGCGGCGAGGCCAGCCGGCTGGCCGAGAGCCTGCGCGAAGGCGGCCTCCAGGTGGAGGTCCGTCCGCCGACCGACGTGCCGCCGCGGACCGAGCCGCTCGAGCGGTTCGACGCGGTCGGGATGGTCAACGTCGCGGCGACCCAGCTTACCCTCGATCAGCAGCGAACACTCCAGCAGTACGTTCAGAACCTGGGACGCGGGCTGATCGTGGCCGGCGGCAGCACCAGCTTCGCTCTTGGCGGCTATGCCGGCACCGTCCTCGACGAGATCCTGCCGGTCTCGCCGGCGCCGCCGACGCGGCGCGAGCAGGGGAGCGTGGCGCTCTATCTGGTGATCGACAAGTCGGGCAGCATGGACCTCTATCGGAGCGACGTCTCGAAGATGGCGATGGCCCGCGAGGCGGCGATCCTGTCGATTGAGGCGTTGCGCGCGGACGACACGCTCGGGGTGCTGGCGTTTGACAGCCGCCATGCCTGGGCGGTGCCGCCGACAAAGATCAAGGGGCCGGGCGAGATCCGCGCGGCCCAGGCCAACATTGCCGCTATCAAGGCCGACGGCGGGACGAGCATCTTCCCCGCGCTCGAAGAGGCTTACAAGGCGGCCGCCCAGAGCGACGCCAAGCTCAAGCACATCATCCTCCTGACGGACGGGCAGTCGTTCGACGCCGACTACGCTGGGCTGGTCAATCGGATGCGACCGAATCAGATCACCCTGTCGACCATCGCCGTGGGGAGCGACTCCGATACCAAGCTCCTGACGATGCTGGCCCAGATCGGGACCGGCCGCTACTACTTCACCGAGCGGGCCCAGGACGTCCCGAAGATCACCACCAAGGAAACGACGATCGTCACCCGCGGCTCGCTGGTCGAGGGGCGGGTGTTGCCCCAGCTCGTCGAGGCGAGTCCGATCATGCTGGGGCTGACCGGCGGCGAGCTGCCACCGCTGGGTGGGTACGTCGCGGCGACATCGCGCCCGCGGGCGACCAACGCGCTATCGTCCGACCGCGGCGACCCGCTGCTGGCTCACTGGCAGTATGGCCTGGGGCGCGTCGTCGCCTGGACGTCCGACGCCGGTGGCGAGTGGACCGGCGATTGGTCGGCGTGGCCCGAAGGCGACCGCTTCTGGCAGCAGGCGATCCGCTGGACGATGCCCGAGCCGACCGCGTCGGGCTTCCAGGTGGCCGCGGTTGTGACGGGTGACCAGGTGGCGCTGCGCGCCCAGAGCGTCCGCCCCGACGGCCGCTTTGCCGACTTGCAGGACACGCGGGTCACCGTGATCGCGCCGGACGGCCGGGGCCGCGAGATCGGGCTGCCGCAGACAGCGCCGGGCGTTTACGGGCTGACGACGACCGCCGCGGCGTCTGGCGCCTACGAAGCCCGCTTCGCCCAGTACGAGCGCGGCCAGGTCGTCCGCGAGGAGACGCTCGGATTTACGGTGCCCGCCGCGGCCGAGCTTCGCGCGGTCGGAGTGAACCGACCGCTGCTGAACCGCCTCGCCGCCCGCGGTGGTGGTCGTGAGCTGATCGACCCGGCCGACGCCTTCGCGCGCGACTTCCCGCCCAACGGCGAGCGTTCAAGCCCACTCTGGCC
>JACCZL010000594.1 GCA_013695975.1 Chloroflexota bacterium | reverse complement strand
CGGCAGACGTCCGAGTCCCGTTCGCTCAACGGAGCGGGGTCGACGTAGTGCCGACAGTCCGCGCAGAGGAACCCGTCGCCCAGGATGGACTCATCCGCCCACGGCTCCGTCATGGGCATCACCATGGGAGTTCCTCCTCGGCTGCATCGTCGTTGGCAAGGCTCCCCGGCAAAGGTGGCACTAAGGGGGCATCCCCCGTCGTGCTGCCACCTTTGCTGTCTTTGCCATCTTTGGGTTGCCCCAGGTGGAGCACCCCTGGGAGGCTCCACGCCCATGGGGCGGGTGGGGCGCCGGTCTTCGCCGCGACGGCGCCAATCCGGTCCCTGGCACGGCGGAGGCGCGTCGCGCTGTACCCTTCGGCCTCGCCCAGGGCTTCGACCTCTCCGGCGAGGCGCGGGCCACCCTGGAGCAGCTCCTTGAGCCACGCGTCGATGTCTCGCGTACTCTTCGTCTTGCCCGCTCGGCTTGCGACCGCCAACAGGCTCTTGGCGGTATGCCGGTTCTCGCTTTCCCAGCGGATGACCAGCATCCCCGAGACGTCCGACGTCACGCGCGTGTATGACCAGGACGGCGGCAGCTTGGCCAGGTTGCACTTGTTCATGGCCAGCACGACGCGCTCACCGCTCGGGTCATCGGGATCGGGCGCCACCAGCAGGGCTGCACGGGCTGCGCCGATGAAGGCGATGCTGCCCCCGCCCCGATAGAGCGCGCCGACGCCCTCGTTTTTGTTGAGGTGGCGGACGGCGAGCGCCAGGCACCCCTCCTCGGCCACCATGCGCGAAAGGGGGGCGATAGCTCGCCGCACCTCGTGATCGCGCGCGCTATTGACCCCGTCCGGCAGGTACGACATGATCGGGTCGAAGACCAGACCCTTCGCGTGGTGGCGTCGGATCGCGCCGCGGATGGCGTCGACGTCCGCCAGGGTCGGCATGCGCGCGTTGACGCCCTCACCGACCGAGGCGAGGATGTGAACCCGTGAGAGATCCGCCCCGGCCGCCTCCAGCCGCGGGCGGATGGTGTCGGCCACGTCGTCCTCGGCTGAGAGCAGGAGCACGTCGACCGGGCCGTCCAGATCCCCCCTGGTCCCATCGGGCATCGCCCGCCCCGTGCTCGCCCGTGCACACAGGTCCAGGGTCAGCGCGGACTTGCCGAGGCCGGGGTCGCCGTCAATCAGCGTGAGCTTACCGAGTGGGAGGTACCCCGGCCAGAACCAGCGCACCGTCTCGGCCTCCACGTCCCCCACCGAGACGGTTTCAAAGGCGGCAAAGGCGGCAAAGGCGGCACGTTCCGGGGCTGACGCCTTTGTGCCATCTTTGGCAACCGGAGCGCCCCGCCCATCCGCGGGCTTGCCGGCTCCGTTTGCCGAGTGGCCGTTGGTGCGGTCTTTGAGGTCGAGCCGCGGCTGCGCGTCGTAGACCCCGCGCGCGTTGGCGACGTTGGCCTTCACCCAACTCCGAGCCCGGCGTCCCTGCTCGCGGACCTTGTCCCCGATCTCGAAGTGGGGGTCGAGCAGCACAGCCGCTACCGTGGCGTCGTCGTAGCCGCTCTCCATCATCTCGGTCATGACGCGCCAGATCGCTCGGAATCGCTGCTTGTAGCGCTCGGGGTCCGCGGCGGTTCCCCGCTGGATCAGGTCACGAATCCACGGGGGCACCCGCAGGCTGTCGACGTCCACGTCGGGGAGCTGGTCGGGGAGTTCGACCGTCGCGGCCTTGATCCGGCCGCGCTCCCAGCCCGCGTCGAGCAGGTAGTGCTCGAGCTGGTCGACGCTGTAGCGTCGCGATGGGTCCCAGTCGATCACGCCGACAGGAACGGCCGGGAGCCCTGGTTTCCGGTTCCACGTGCCAGCCACCCGCAGGACCTGGGCGAGCGAGTGGGTCGAGTCGAGCGCCCACCCTCGGGCCTGCATGCCCTCTCGGATCGTGTACTGAAACTTCAGCAGGAGGTCGGCCGCGTCCTCCCGTTCGTTCGGCGAGTCGAAGGCCCACGGCTCCGGGAACAGCCACCAGAGCTGTAGCCCGTGCCCGCTGTCCACGGTGAGCGTCGGCCGGAGGGGCAGGGCCTCTCGCAGGAAGGCCAGGACCATCGGCACGTCCGGGGGCAGGTCCGTCCGCTTATGGGCGATGCCGTCCGTCCCCACATCCACGTCGAGCCAGACGCCGGGGATCGCCAGGGCGCTCTCCGCCGTCCCGCGAATGGTGGTCTGGTCGATCTTCTCGACGCTCGTCTCGCGTTCCTCGGCCGCCGACGCGACCCGCGCCTCCAGATCGATCAGTGCGGTCCCGATGTAGGCGTTCGCGGTCTCCGCGATGCGCCGGGCCTCAGCAGTTGCGGCGGCCACATCGCTGGGCGCGAGCCACCGCGATCGGCGCGCGGGCAGGGCGTGGATATTCAGGCGCCCGCCCGGTGGGAGGCTGTCGGCGTCGGGCCAGAGGGCTGAGA
>JACCZL010000543.1 GCA_013695975.1 Chloroflexota bacterium | reverse complement strand
GCGTGGTGATCCCGGCCAGCCAGCCGGCCACGCCCCCGAGCAGCCCACCGGCCAGGACGCCAGAGGTCCGGTTCACGTCGGTAACGGCGCCCACGTCGTCGGCGACCGCGTTGGCCTCCTCGCGCGTCCGAGCGGCCACGCCGATATCCGCCGAGGCGAAGCCGGCGTCCTTGAGGGCGTTGATCGCGTCCTCGGCGTCGTTCGGGTCGTCGAAGACCCCGACGACCGTGTCCCTGGTCTGCATCGTCGCTCCCTCCGCCCACCGCTCCGGCGCGCTATGATCGCGCCGACGATGGGTCGCTTCTCGCTTGTAGCGACTTGCAGGATGCAGGCCAGACGATGACCCCAGAGCAGAGCGCCTTCCTCCGAGGGCCGCGGGTGGCCCGCCTCGCGACCGTCGACGAGGCCGGGCGTCCGCACGTCCTTCCCGTCTGCTTCGCCGAGGTCGACGGCGTCCTCTACACCCCGATCGACGAGAAGCCCAAGCGCGGCGACCCCCTTTCCCTGCGCCGGGTCCGCAACATCCTGGCCCGCCCCGGCGTCTGCCTGGTCGTCGACCACTACGAGGAGGACTGGACCCGCCTGGCCTGGCTCCAAGTTCGCGGCACCGCCGCCCTGGTCGATGACCCGGCCGAACGCGCACGAGCGCTGGCGGAGCTTCGCGAGCGCTACCCCCAGTACCGCCCGATGGACCTCGAGTCGCGCCCGCTGATCCGGATCACGCCGGAGCGCGTGGTGAGTTGGGCGGCCGCATCTCTCGAATGATCCCGGGAGCCGAGAATGACCTTCCCGCTCGAGACCGAGCGCCTGCTGATCCGCCCGATGCAGCCGGAGGACGCTGTCGCGCTGCACGCTGTCTACGGCGATCCCATCGTAATGGGTCGGATCCCGAGCGGCGTGTTGGACTCGCTCGAGGCGACGCGCCGGCGGGTCGCCGGCGAGCGGGAGATGCGCGGACCGAGGATGGCGGTTAAGCCTCCAGCGGCATCGGCGGGAGATAGAGGCCGAGCCGCTCGAGGGTCGGTGCCGCGGCTTCGAGCTGTTGGAGCATCGCCTGATAGCGGCCCTGCTGATCCGGCGTCATGGCGCCGGAACAATACCGAGGCTGGAGCACCACCTCCAGGGCTCCGATCGATTGGTCCCAGTCCCTGCTCCACGAGACCCGTTCGCCGTCGCCGAGATGGTCCCACTCCTGAGCCAGCCCGGGGAGGTCGTCGAGCATGGATCGAAGCGACTCGAGATCTATCTCGACCTTGAGATCAGTCGCTGTCTTCGTAGCCATCGAATATCGCTCCAATAGGGGCGCTGCAGCTCGCCTTGCAAGCCGTTCCTCGGTTGGTATGCTGTCGTCCAGTGGCCCGTGGCTACTCGATACTCTACGAGAATCCAGTCGGCCCCCGCGGGCTGCCGGATCGAACCCGGCTGCCGCCACGTGCTCCAAGACCAGTCGCAACTCATCCGGCGTCAACCATCGGGCTCCGGTGGCAGCCTCAAGGACGAGCTGATCAGCCTCGGACAATGGTCCGCCAGTCGAGAGCGGGTCTCCATCCGGATCCGAGCCGCTGCCGCCAAGAGTCATCCCGGAGCCGGCGACCACCTGGCGTCGCGCCGCGTGATGAAAACGATCGTCATGACCTGCTAGGAAACCGCCCACCTCGTCGGCCGCGAGCTGGTCCTCTACGCCACTCGGTCCCTGCTGGTCCGCCCTTGATGCAGCCGCCCCGCCCCCCGGCGCCGGTCACCAGATCTCGCTCAGGTCCAGGACGAAGCCCGGCAGGACGGGGTCGGCCGAGATCGTGGCCGGGTTCTCCAGGCGCTCGACCGGCACCTCGGCACGGTAGACGTACAGGCGCCGCGGCTTCGGGTCGAGCAGCCAGCCGAGCCGGGCGCCGTTCGCCAGGTACTCCTCCATCTTGGCCTGCTGATCGCGGAGCGTGTCGGATGGGGAACGCAGCTCGATCACGAAGTCCGGGCACTGGGGAAGGAACTTTGCGCGCTCCTCGGCCGGGATCGCTGCCAGCCGTGCGTGGGCGATCCAGGCGC
>JACCZL010000522.1 GCA_013695975.1 Chloroflexota bacterium | reverse complement strand
CACCACGCTCGACCCGACCCTGGTCAGCGACACCCCGACCTGGACCGCGATCAACCTGCTCTACGACACCCTCGTTACCTGGGACCCCAACATGAAGCTCGTCCCGCTCCTCGCGACGAAGTGGGCGACCAGCGACGACCGGAAGACCTGGACCTTCGACCTGCGGCCCGGCGTGAAGTTCAGCGACGGCTCGCCCTTCAACGCCGAGGCCGTCAAGTACAGCGTTGAGCGGACCCTCAAGCCGGAGACTGGCTCGGTCGTCCGCGCCATCTTCGAGGGGATCGTCGACAAGGTCGAGCCGGCCGGCGAAAACCAGGTCAAGATCACGACCAAGAACCCCTATCCAGACCTGCTGACCGTACTGGCCAGCCCCTCGGCGGCCATGCACAGCCCGTCCGCGACCGAGAAGTACGATGTCAAGGAGTACGGCCGCAACCCGGTCGGGACCGGCCCCTACATGGTCAAGGAGTGGACGACTGGCGAGCGGCTGGTGATGGTCCCGAACCCCAGCTTCTGGGGCGAAAAGCCGCGGACCCCGCAGATCACCTATCGGCCGATCCCTGAGGCTGCGACGCGAGCGGCGCTGCTCCGCACCGGCGAAGCTGACATCGTCGTCAAACTCCCGCCCGAGGAGATCAGGAACCTCGAGTCGGCGCCCAACGTCAATGTCCTGCGCCTCGACAGCATGTACCAGATCTCCTTCGAGCTGCACGTCGAGAAGGACGATCCGCCGCTCAAGGACAAGCGCGTCCGCCAGGCCCTCAACTACGCCGTCGACAAGGAGGCGATCTCGAAGAGCATCCTCCAGGACCTCGGCGCGCCGATCCGCTCCCCGTTCGGCCCCGGCATCGACTTCCGGGTCGAGCAGGAGCCCTACAAGTACGACCCGGCCCGCGCCAAGCAGCTCCTGACCGAGGCCGGCTACCCCAACGGCTTCAAGATGGAGCTCTGGTCGCCCCAGGGCCGCTATCTCAAGGACCGCGAGATCTCGGAGGCGGTCCAGGGTTACCTCAAGGCCGTCGGGATCGACGCCGGCCTGCGCATCTGGGAGTGGGCCCCCTACACCCAGGCCGTCCGCCAGGACGCCACCCGCCAGGCGATGATGCTCGGCCGCGCCACGCCCGGCGCGGACTTCTTCGTGACCCGTCTCTTCACCAAGGGGGCGATCGGCCAGTTCAACTCGACTGGCTTCACGACCGAGAAGACCGAGGATCTGATCCCAAAGGCGCGCAGCACCTTCGACGAATCGGAGCGAGCCCAGCTCTACCGCGAGATCCAGGCGACGGTCTGGGACGAGGCCCCCTGGATCTTCCTCTACAACCAGAAGGCCCTTGTCGGCACTCGCAAGGATGTCCAGGGCTTCGGCATGTGGAGCCACGAGGTGATGCTCCTCCGCGACGTCGCCAAATCGTAGGCCCGGCAGGGGCGTCGCGGATCGTTCAACGAACGCGTCGCCCCTACACCCGCCCGTCGAAAGGAGCCTGACCGGATGACCGCTGCCGCCTCGGAGGACCTCCGACGTCGGGTGATCGAGGCCGTTGACGTCGACGAGCTGGTGCGGCTGACCCGGGACATCGTGCGGATCCGCAGCTACACCGGCAGCCAGGGTGAGGGCGACGTCGCCCGCTTCCTCGACGAGCACCTTCGTGAGCTGGGGCTGGAGAGCCGTCTGCTGCCGGTCGACGAGGGTCGCTTCGACGTCGTCGCGCGCTGGCGCGGCTCCGGCGGCGGCAAGGCGCTGATGCTCAACGGCCACATGGACACCAATCCCGTCGTGCTCGGCTGGACCGAGGACCCGTTCGCTGGTACGGTCAAGGACGGGCTGATCTACGGCGTCGGAATCTGCAACATGAAAGGCGCCGACGCCGCCTACGTCGCTGCGCTGCGGGCGGTCGAGCGATCGGGCGTTTCGATCCGTGGCGACGTCCTGCTCTGCTACGTCGTCGGCGAGCAGCAGGGCGGCGTCGGGACCCTCAAGCTGCTCGAGGACGGCGTCACGGCCGACTGCTTCGTCGTCGGCGAGCCGGTCGAAAACCAGGTGCTCACCCTCCACTCCGGGGTGAGCATGTTCCGCCTGAGCACGATCGGGCGGATGCGCCACCTCTCGAAGCAGGAGGAGGGGGTGAGCGCGATCACGCTCATGACGCGGGTGATCGCTGCCCTCAGCACGCTCCAGTTCACCGGCGGGGATCGCCCCGACTATCGCGGTCTGCGGCGCTGGAACGTCGGCTCGATCCGCGGCGGGATGGGCCGCGAGTACATGGATTGGCGCCCCGGCATCATCCCCGACTTCTGCACGATCCACCTCGACGTCCGCTTCGGTCCCGGCCAGACCCAGGAGACCGTCCAGGCCGACCTCGAAGGTATGCTCGAACGGCTTGAGCAGACCGAGCTGCCCGACCTGCAGTGGGAGCTGGCCCCGCTCGACCTGGACGACGCGATCCGCAAGGCTCACTTTGGTCCCTTCGAGATCTCGCCCGAGGAACCGATCGTCCAGACCGTGATCCGAGCCCACCGCGACGTCTACGGCGCCGAGCCCCAGGTCGGCGCCCTGCCCAGGTACAAATTCTACGGTACCGACGCCGCCCACCTGCGGCATCGGGCCGGCATCCCCGGCGTGGTCTGCGGCCCCGGCGGCAAGCACACTACCGCCCCCGACGAGGCGATGGAGATCGAAGAGCTCGCCCGCGCGGCCCGCATCTATGCCCTCACCATCCTCGAGGTGTGCGGGTAGGTGCAGCATGACAAACTTTGACGTTGCGATCATCGGCGGCGGGGTCACCGGCTCGTCGATCGCCTACCACCTGGCGCGGCAGGGCGCGCGGGTCGGCGTCTTCGAGCAGGCGGAGCCGGCCGCCGAGCCGAGCGCCTCCTGGGCCAGCGCCGGCGGCGTCCGCAGCCAGGGCCGTGACCCGCGCGAATGGTCGCTGACGCTCGAAGCGACTCGCCGCTGGCCGACGCTCGAGGACGAGCTTGACGCCGACGTCGGGTTCGCCCGCGGCGGCCACCTC
>JACCZL010000712.1 GCA_013695975.1 Chloroflexota bacterium | reverse complement strand
GTGCGGCTACGCGGACGATGGCCCGCTGGAGTGGAGCTCGCTGTAGGCCCGGTCGACATCGAGCGGCCCACTGGCGCCGTCCACCACGCCCACTGCCACCCAATGACCTCCGTCTCCGTCGGAGTGGGTGAGGCGATCTTTGGCTAGCAGCACTAGCCAAAAGTGATTACAATTGGCTAGTATCACTAGCCAATTTAGGCGAAGGTGGGATCGTGCTTGATCAGTTCGCCCGTCAGAATCGCTGGTGGGGGGACCGAGCGGACATTCGCCGGGACCGCCATCTGGTCCGTCTCCGCGAGTCGAGGCTTGCCTGGCGACCGGACCTCCCCTTCGCGTTCGAGCAGGATGCTGTCTACACGCTGCGCGGGCCCCGACAGGTCGGGAAATCGACCGTGCTCAAGCGGCAGGTCAATGCGCTCCTACTGGCCGACTGGCCGGCTCGAAAGCTGCTCTATCTGGACGTCGAGCTGGCCGGCCTCGAAAGATCGAGGGACCTCGTTGCCGCGCTTCGCGCGTACCTGGACAGCGAGCGTTCGACAGGGGGGCAAACCGAGGCGCGGCTGACCATCTTCCTCGACGAGGTCACACGCGTCGAACACTGGGCGGGAGCGCTCCGAGGACTGATCGACAATGACGAGCTACGCGGGACGACGGTCGTTGCCACCGGCAGCCATACTCGCGACCTCCGCGAAGGAGGTGAGCGGTTGCCGGGGCGGCGCGGGGGCGGTAGCGAGCTCGATCTGGAGCTGCTGCCGCTGAGCTTCCGGGAGTACGTTGCGCTGCTCGACCCTGCACTCGCCCTGCCGCCCCCCGTGGCGTCCCTTCAGCGCGACGACCTGAGAGCAGGACGCCGCGACCGTGACACCGTTCGACCGAGGCTTGGTGCGCTCTTTGAGCGCTACCTGGCCACCGGTGGATTCTTGACTGGCATCAACGACGAGGCCGCGAGTGGTGGGGTGCGCGCCGAGACGTTCCAAGCCCATCGCGAGGCCATCGTTGGCGGGTTCACCCGCGCCGGACTGCGCGAGGCATACCTGCGCGAGGTGATCAATTGGCTCGCCAGCCATCTGGGGCAGGAGTTCGATTACCGTGGTATCGCGGCTGACACCGATATCGGCTCGAAGGACACGGCGCGGAGCTATCTCGACCATCTCACCGCTACCTACGTGGCCCATGTGTTCTTACGAACGCCCGATCTGCACAAGCCGTCGCCCGGGTTCCGCGGACCCAAGAAAGTCCACACGCTGGATCCCCTCCTCTGGCACCTGATACGCGGATGGGCCGCGAACGACCCGGATCCCTGGCTGGCGTCCCTCGCGGCGATCGCGCGTCCGGACGACATCGGGCACCTCGTCGAGTCGGTCGTCGGCGTGCATTTCCGCCGCGCCTTCGGCGACCGCGTCTTCTACTGGCGACCGGATCAGCGGCGTGAGATCGACTTCGTGGTCGCGCCCCCACGGGAGGTGGCCGTCTGCGTCGAGGTGAAGTACCAGGCGCGGATTGACCAGCGCGACGCGCGGACCATCTCCGATACTGGCGGTGGGCTGCTGCTGACGTCTGCCTGGGAAGGCGACCTGGGTGGGGGCGCCGTTTACGCTCTGCCCACGGCGGAAGCGTTGGCCTTGCTGGACGCGCCCTCGCTCGCCCCATCCCGACTCTAGCAATGCATCGCCCCGCGGCTCGGCGCGGTCGGAGCCGGGCTCCGGGCTGGTTGGCGGCGGTGTCAGTGGGCGTAGTAGGCGCGGGCGGCGGGGATCGAGACGAACGTCTGCTCGGGATAGAGGAGGGCGGTCAGGGCGCCGCCGAAGACGGCCGAGGTGTCGACGTTGCAGACGTTGTTGCGGACTGTCGCGGGCGGCGGGATCGGGATGTGGCCGTGGACGTTGAGCGCGGCCCCGCGATACGTGTCGGCCAGGTCGCGGCGAATCGGGAAGCCTCGGCTGTCGACGGCGCCGGTTGGGTCGCCGAAGAGGGCGTAGCGGCGCAGGTGGGGTCCCTCCTTGCCGATCAGGTGGCCCGGGATGCCGCCGTGTGAGACGACGAGGCGGCCGCCGTCGAGCACGAGGTGGTAGGGCAGGGATCGCAAGAAACGGAGGGCGCGTTCGGCCAGGGCCTCGGCCGCCGGGCCATCCTCCTGCTCCAGGCGTTGAAACTCGGCGACCGTCGTCTCGATCCCGTACCCGAGCGAGAGTGGTGTCGTCGTCCAGGTCAGCCCCCTGGTGTAGACGTAGTCGAGGAGGCGGCCGAGCTTGTCGTCGTGGTTGCCGCGGACGCAGAGGCCGCGACCGGACTCGTTCAGGTCGATCGCCGCGCGCAGGACCCCGAGCGAGTCTGGCCCGCGGTCGGTCAGGTCGCCTACGAGCACGATCTGGCGGCCGTCGGTCAGCCCGGGATGGGCGAGCAGCGCTTGGAGCTCGTCGAGGCAGCCGTGGACGTCGCCGACGATCGCGAACCGCTCGGAGTCGGCCGACCGGGCCGTGCTCGGCTCGACGGTCGGCGCCGCCCGCTCGACCGGCACCATCGGCGCGATCACCCCGACCCGCTCCGCGAGGTCCGGCGTCAGGACGATCGCCTGGTCGGCGGGGCTCGCCTCGAGCGCCTGGAGGAGCTGGGCCACCTGGGCGTGCTGGCGCTGGATCACCCCGTCTGGGACCGGCTGGGACCGCAGGCGGTCGCGACGGGCACGGTTGCGCCGCAGGCACTCGTCGAGCGGCGTGTCGAAGACCACCAGGATCGTCGTGGCGCCATGCGCTCGGCCCGCCTCGATCGCCGCGCGGCGGGCCTGGCCGGTCGCGGCCGTCGAATCGAGCACCGTGGTCAGGCCGTGGCCGAGTCGGTGGTGTACTCGATCGTAGACGGTGTTCCAGACACGCGCCTCGCCTCGATGACGCGAGGCGTCGCCGTGGAGCTCGTGGCGCACCGCGTCCGACGAGATGACGGCCTCAGCGGGAAAACGGCCGAGGAACGTGCTTTTGCCTGACGCCGCGGCGCCGACGGCGATCACGAACGTCCCCGGCGGGATTCTCAGGACCGGCGCGTCGTCACTTGGCCGCCCCGGCTCCAACCCAATGATCGTGGCCATACCCTGCCTCGCGGGACGCTCGCCCCCCCTACCCTCCCCGAGGTCGAGGGGGTAGGGGGGCGAGCGCCCGGCAACTGCTCGGCGGAAGCATGTAGCTGGACCCGATGGTCAGGCGCGCCGACGGGCTAGCGCTCGGGCGGCCCCGCCCCCGCCCAGGAAGCCGAAGAGGTGGGCCTGCCAGGAGACGCCGGGCTGCGAGGGTAGGAGTCCCCAGAGGGCGCCGCCGTAGAAGAGCCCGACGGCGATCGAGAGCAGGATCGCCGAGACGCTCCGCTCGAAGTATCCTCGCAAGAGCAGGTATCCGAGATAGCCGAAGACCAGCCCGCTAGCGCCGATGTGGACGCTGTTAGGGCGGCCGACGAGCCAGACGCCGAGCCCACCGACCAGCCCGGCGATCAGCGTGACGACGAAGAAGTCGCTGGTCCGACGCAGCATGACCAGCCAGCCGAGGGTGAGAAACGGGACGGTGTTGGCGACCAGGTGTGGCAGGCCCCCATGGAGGAACGGCGCGAAGATGATGCCCAAGAGGCCGGACGGCGTGCGCGGACGGATGCCGAACGCGTCGAGCGAGCCCCCGAACAGCAGGAGATCGACCAGCTCCAGTGCCCAGATGAGCGCGATGAAGGTGAAGAGGATCGTTAGCTGCGTGCTCACTCGATCGACGACCGCCGGAAGGCGCGCTGCCCGACGACGGCCAGCACCCCGACCATGACCAGCGCTGTGGCCCCGCTCACGGCAAAGCCCAGCCTGACCCACCACGGATCGTAGTCGAACGTTACCACGTGCGAGCCGGCCGGCAGCGGAACGGCCCGCTGAACGCCGTTGGCACGGAAGATCGGCAGGTCGACGTCCCCCGCGCGAGCGTGCCAGCCATCGGCGTATCGGTCAGCCAGCACGAGGTAGCCCGGGGCGGCGAGCTCCGCGCCCACGACCACGCGGTCGGGCTCGTAGGCGAGCAGCTCGGCCTGCCCAATGGGTTCGCTCCCCTCGGCGCGCCGAAGGTCGGATGGGCGGACCCCCTCGAGCAGGACTTCGCGGCCGGGGTCCCAGCTCCGTCCCAGGAGCTGCTCCACCATCGGGACATCGGGTGCCGCGGCCACGCCGCCGCCGACCACGTAGACGCGCGGCCAGGCAGACGCGTTTTCGAGCAGGGTCAGGCTGCCGTCCTCGTGCAGCGGTCGATACTTGGCGCGGTCAGTCGGCTTGACCGAGTAAATGGCCCCCTCGGCGTCGCGGATCCCGAGCCCGTGGAGATGGAGCCGCCCCGCGGGGCCCAGGACCTGGACGGCCACGCCGACGACGTCGAGTGGGGGATCGACCGGCACGGTCGCGCCATACAGCCGGACCGGCTCGCTGGGAGCGTTCGGCGCGAACGAGACCCCCGCCCAGATCACCGACGGCCCGCTGTACCCCGCGGCAGGTCGGCCCGGCTCGCCGGGGCGATACTCCCCGATCTCGTGCCCCGCGCGCAACGTCACCGGGTGATGCTCGCCCCGGGCGCCGATCAGCGTCAGCTCCGCGACCGGGGTCCCGGCCGGGCCCTCGAGATCGTCGACGGCCGCCACGACGGTCAGGCTCTCGGCCCGGATCGGCGCGAAGTGAAACTGTTCGCGGCCACCGCGGTTGTCCGCCTTGCCGCTCATCAGACGGTCGCTTGGATGGTAGCGGGCGCCGTGGTAGGTGAGCTGACCGGGTACCTGCCGTGCCGCGACGACGTAGCGGACGTTGAAGATGTCCAGGAGAAAGTTGTCCTGGACCACCACGCTCCACCAGTATTCGCTGAGCCGCGGCGGCTCCAGCGAGCTGTAGCCGTTGACCGTGGCCAGGCCGTTCGGGACGAGCTGATTGGGCCCGAGGGTCTGGTTCAGGGCGGGCTCGACGAAGACGCGAAATGGGCCGGGCTGGCTTGCGAGGTAGCTTACGACCGGCGAGCTCGGCCGAACGTCGTCAAGCCGCGCCCGGGGGTGGAAACCGTCGGCGAAGAGCCAGAGGTCACCGGCCACCAGGAGCCCCAGGGTGACCCGCCAGAGCGGATCGAGCCGGGGTCGCGTCAGCCACGCACGCAAGAGCAAGGGCGTGGCGCCCAGGAGCAGCAAGCCGAGGGCGGTGCGGGGATTGTCGGGCCGCGAGAACTCCAACAGACCGTAGTAGACGTGCCAGGGACCGAGGGCCCAGTTTTCGCGGCTCGTGTCCAGGTAGAGCGCCTGGATCAGCCCCAGGACGGGCGTCGGCTCACGCTGGACGAGCCAGCGTCCGAGCTGGATCAGCAGGCCCAGCCCGAGCGACGTGAAGGCCACGCCGATCAGGAAGCTACTGAGGATCCCGACCAGGCGCGATCGGCGTGGCGTCGCGGCGGTATCGATCGACTGGTCGGAGTGGGCGTCTCGAATCTGCGCGGCCGCCCGCCGCCCGAGCCAGTCCGCCGCGACCGCCGCCAGAACGGCGAGGGCCAGCTCGAGCAGCAAGCTGAAGCGGGCCGGGGCCCGCAGGAACGCAAACCCGGGCAGGTTCCAGATCAGGCTGTACGGCTTGACCGGCAGGTAGTCGCCGAGGCAGAGCACCAGGCTGACCAGGGCGATGCCAGTAAAGAAGAGGACCACGCGACTGCGCTGGAAGGCCATCGCGACCAGGGCGAGGACGAGCGGTGGAACTCCAGCGTAGAGCGTCGACTCGTAGGTGCTCCAGAGCGCCCAGGATCGCTCGGCGTCGAAGTGGAACATGTAGGGGAACACCAGAGTCAGGAGCTGGGGCGGGGTGACCGCGTAGCTGGTCGCGTAGGCGTAGGTCACCAGCAACGGTCGCATCGATGCCTGGCCCAGGAGGTACAACGGGACGAGCTGCGCGGACGCCAGCCCGAAGCCGACGGCGAGGATCCCGAGGCCGATCTGGGCGCGGGTCACAAGCCAGGAGCGCGGGGCGCGGAGTCGGCGGATCGAGCTGCCTGGCAAGCCGGAATTCTGGACCTGCTGAGGCTGTTGTCCACGGGCGGCCAACCCTGGCAGCGGCGTCGCCTGACTCGTGGCCCCGGAGCGGAGCGGCCCCACGAGGAGGTAGGCTGCCAGGAGCAGGAGGCTCAGGAGGACCGGCTGGACGTGGACGCCGAGAGTCTGAAGGGCGAGCACCACCCCGCCGCCGCACGTCCAGGCCACGCGTGAAAAGCCACCAGTGCGCAAGGCTCGCTCGGCTGCCAGTAGCAGCCACGGCAGCCAGGCCGCGCTCCGCACGATGTTGTCGTGCTGGAGGTGCCCGACCATGAAGCTGCCGTAGGCAAACGACAGCCCCCCGAGCAACGCGCCGAATGGGCCGACCCCAAGAACCCTCGCCAAGGCGAACAGCCCGATCGCGGCCAGGGCGTAATGGAATGCCCGCAACCAGACGTAGGCGATCGGGGTGGGCAGGGTCGATAGGAGCAGCAGGTTTGGGGGGTAGAGGGGCCCGATTTCGCCGTCGGCGAGCAACGGGTAGCCGCCGAAGATCAGTGGGAGCCAGAGCGGCAGCCGTCCCTGCTGAAGCTGGCTGGCCCACCACTCGGTGAGCGGGTAGTAAAAGGCGGTCGTATCACGCCCGTAGGCGATCGCCCCACCGCTGAGCTCGTCGAAGAACACAGCGGCCGTAAACCCGAGCAGGGCCAGTGGCGGCAAGACGAATTCGGCGACGGCGCGGACGGCCGTACTCGCGCCGAACCCCGCGCGCCTGGCCGATGCCGCTGCCCCACCGGCCGAGGCGACAACCAACACTCCGCTCCGTCGCGATGGTCCCGACGAGGGCCGGCCCCCAGGGGTCGACCAACTGTACCAGAACGTGAAGGCCAGGGGTCAGGGACTCCTCGGCACGGCGGGGACGGCCCCAGTCGCGTGCTCGATCCGTTCGACGTCGCGCGGCCCGTCAGGCTGGGCAGCGCAAGCCTACATGCTCCCCCAGCGCAGCACGCCACTGATGTTGCCGGCCAGACCGTTTGGAAAGTTCGCCCAGGTCCCGTACTGGGGCTCCAGGGCGGTGCGCACGGCGGCCACCATCTCTTCGGAGTTGTCCGCGTGGCCGGCGGCCCGCGCCTCACCCACCGCCGCCACCAGGTCCAGGTAGTACTGTCGGTGATCCCGCAAGTCCTGACGGCTGCCGATCACGTTGGCCGGCGGACCGTGCCCGGACAAGTAGACGTCGAAGTCGAACGATTGGTCGACTCGCTCGAGGAATTCTGCCATGCGCTCGGGCGAGGCAAGGGGCAGGTTGCCGAACGGCAGCGAGCGGACCCGCCCGTGGTCTACGGTCATCACCACCTTCTGGGCCGGGTAGGCAAAGATGAGGTAGTCATCCTCCGCACTCACGCCTGCCCAATGCAGCTCGAAGTGCTTGCCGCCCAAATCGATCGCCATGGTCTGCTCGAACGTCACGGTTGGCACCGGCGTCGTGGGGTCACCGCGCGCCTCGAGCCTGGGCTTGGCGTTGGCGTGGCTCACGAACGTGGCGGTATCGGCGAAGACCGCCCCGCCCGTGCTGTGGTCCTGAGCCGCGTGGCTGTAGACGAGCCATCGCACCGGCTGGGCGCTGATCGAGCTGATGGCCCCCTTGAGCGCAACCGGAGCCTGCGGGTTGCCGCCCCCGCCGATCGGATCCACGACTACGACGCCCTCATCGGTCGGTACGAACAGCGACACATGGTTCAGATAGCGGAACGCGTAGACGTCCTCGCGCACCCGGATCAGCTCAGACACCGACTGCGGCAGCGGGGCCGGCGGTTGGGCCGCCGCCGGAGCCACCCCGAGCGCGGCCAGCAGCCCGAGCACAAGTGCGGCCCCGATGCCAGGAGCGCGGGTGAGCAGACGCATCCTTAGACCTCCTGATCCCGCGCTAGCGGCGGGGGGCACATTATACCTGCCCAATCGGAGCTCTCAAGCATTCTGCCAGGACCCCTGCACCGCCGATGCGGACTCACCAGCCGGGTGCGAGTCATTGTTTTGCGTTGCTGGTTGCGAACAAGCCCTCACCCAACCTCTCCCAGCGGGAGAGGGGCCAGAGCCCCTCTCCCGCTGGGAGAGGTAAGCTGATGGGTGTAGACTAGTCCCACGTTCTGGACTGCCTCGGTTGTGCCGTCATCGTCCCCGTTTTAGGAAGGCCCTGGTGGCAGTCTCAGCGGCGCGGGGTGCCCATGCCGAAGTTACCGAGTGGGACGGTGACATTCCTCCTCACCGACGTAGAGGGGAGTACCGCGCTGTGGGAGCGGGCCCCGGCGGCGATGCGACCGGCGCTCGC
Organism: Chloroflexota bacterium; assembly: GCA_013695975.1. Taxonomy (GTDB): domain Bacteria; phylum Chloroflexota; class UBA6077; order UBA6077; family JACCZL01; genus JACCZL01. Next base: position 1,705 of record JACCZL010000712.1, on the reverse strand, counting down.
TCGCCACGACGCTCTCTTCGAGATGGCGGTCCGCGAGCACGGCGGTGTCCACATCCGCCCGCGCGGCGAGGGCGACAGCCGTTTCGCGGTCTTCGCTTCGGCCCCCAACGCCGTTGGGGCGGCGCTGGCGATCCAGCGGGCCTTCGCGGTTGAGACCTGGCCAACTCCGCGTCCGGTCCGGGTTCGGATCGGGATCCACACCGGCGAGGCCGAGCTGCGCGACGGCGACTATTACGGCTCGGCCGTGAACCGCTGCGCCCGGCTTCGTGGGATCGGGCATGGAGGACAGGTGCTCCTCACCGAGGCGACGGCGGCACTGGCTCGCGACTCCATGCCAAGTGGCGAGGCTCTCCTTGATCTGGGGGAGCACCGCCTCAAGGACCTCACCCAGCCTGAGCGCGTGTTTCAAGTCACGGCGCCCGATCTCCCATCCGAGTTCGCTCCCCTGGTTTCGCTGGATGCTCGCCCACACAATCTGCCCATCCACCCGACGCCGCTACTCGGACGCCAGCGTGAAGTGTCCGAGGTTCGCACGCTCCTCCAGGACGGCTCCCGTCTCGTAACACTCACCGGGCCCGGTGGAACGGGCAAGACGCGCCTCAGCCTCCAGGTCGCCGCCGAGCTGCTCGATGACTTCGATCATGGCGTGTTCCTCGTAGAGCTCGCGCCAATTGTCGACGCCACGCTCGCGCCCTCGACCATCGCCCAGGTTCTCGGCGTGCGGGACATCGGTGGTCGCCCGGTGCTGGATGGCCTGAAGAAGCACCTGCGGGCCCGGAAGCTCATGCTGGTGCTCGACAACTTCGAGCAGATTCTGACAGCCGCTCTCGTGGTCGCCGATCTCCTGGCGACGAGTCCCGGCCTCAAGATGCTGGTGACCAGCCGGGAGCCGCTCCGTCTGCGCGGCGAGCGAGAGTACGCCGTCCCACCGCTCGGGCTGCCAGACGTTCACCACCCACCGCCGGTGGAAACGCTGTCCGGGTACGCCGCCGTTGCACTGTTCCTGGAGCGGGCGGTCGCGGTTCGGGCCGACTTCGCGGTGACCAACGAGAACGCGGCCGCCGTGGCTGAGATCTGCACCAGGCTAGACGGCCTGCCGCTCGCGATCGAGCTCGCGGCTGCTCGTATGCGGCTGCTGACGCCACAGGCGATGGTTGGAAGACTGGAGCGACGGCTGCCGCTCCTGACGGGCGGGGCGCGGGACCTGCCGACCCGACAGCAGACGCTTCGTAACGCGATTGGCTGGAGTCATGATCTCCTGGACGAGCCAGAGCGTCGGCTCTTCCGTCGTCTGTCTGCCTTCGTGGGCGGATGGTCACTCGAGGCTGCCGAGGAGGTCTGCGACCTGGACGATCTCGGCGTCGAAACTCTGGATGGCCTCGAATCCCTCGTCGCGAAGAGCCTGGTCAAGCAGGGAGAGGACTCAAGTGGCGAGGCTCGCTTCTCGATGCTGGAGACGATCCGGGAATACGCCTTCGGTCAGCTTGAGACGAGCGGCGAGGTGGTCACCGTACGCCACCGCCACACTCAGCACTTCCTGAAACTGGCCGAGCGCGCGGCGCCGGAGCTGCGTGGGCCGAATCAGGTCGCGTGGCTCGACCGGCTCACTACGGACCACGACAACGCGCGAGCCGCCCTCACCTGGACGCAGGGCGAGGGCGGCGACCTCGAACGTGCGTTGCGTCTGGCGGCAGCACTCTCGGAG
>JACCZL010000500.1 GCA_013695975.1 Chloroflexota bacterium | reverse complement strand
CTCTGGATGCTGGCCGCCGCGGCCCACGACCTGCGCATCCTGGCCGAGAACTGCCACCGCCGCGGTGGCGACTGCGAGATCACCGCCGCGATCGTCGCCGACCTCTTCGACACCGTCGAGGGCGCCGAGGAGAAGCAGTCCCCGGCCCTCGTCCAGCTCTACAAAACCCTCACTGCGCTCGGCAGCTTCTTCCTGGTCCGAGGCGACCTGGAGCTCGCTCGCCAGCTCCGTGCCAGGCTCGCCCACGTCCCCGACGCCACGCTGGAGCAGGTCCGCCGCGAGCTTACCGCCTGTGAGAACCCGGTCTTCTGGGAGGTCACCGACCGGGTGGTCAACTTCGATTTCGTGGAGCCGGATGTTCGGGCCGGCCTGCCCGCGTTCCTGGAACCCGTCGAGTGCTGGCCCGCGCCCGCGGCAGCCCTGCTCCGGTCGTAGTTGGCGCCCGCCGAACGGGACCCCGGCGGGAGATCGAGACGCTAGCGCGGCGCTATAGTCTTGTGGCGACGGCGCCGCGCCCCGGGGAGGGATCAACCCCGAACCGGGTGACGGTGAGGCAATGCTCCGGAGGGACCTATGGGGACACCGACGCTCGGCATGGACCGCGAGCGCTGGCTGGCAGAGCTGGGCCGAGACGTCGTCGCGGCGGCGTACCTCGAGGGCCACTTCGTCCTGCGCTCGGGCGCCGTCAGCTCCTACTACTTCGACAAATATCGGCTCACCACGCGGCCGGCGATCCTGCGGCGCCTCGGCGTGGCCCTGGCCGAGATGCTCCCACCGGAGACCGACCGGATCGCCGGGCCGGAGCTCGGGGCGATCCCGCTGGCGACGGCCGTGTCGCTCGAAAGCGGCCGACCGTCCGTCTTCGTCCGTCGCCAGGCCAAGGAGTACGGAACGGCCGCGAGCTTCGAGGGCGAGCTCGAGCCCGGCGAGCGGATCGTCCTCCTCGAGGACATCCTGACGACCGGCGGTGAGGCGATCCGCGCCGCTCGAGCCCTCCGCGACTTCGGGGCCGACGTCCTCGAGATCATCGGCGTCGTCGACCGCGAGGAAGGCGCTGCCGCCAACATCGCCCGGGCCGGCTTCCGCTACCGCGCCCTCTTCACCAAGCGCGGCCTCGGCCTGTAACGCGGCCGCCGAAACGGGCACCGAGCTCCGCCCTCCCGTGCCTTCCTGAAACCATCTGGTCGCGATGCTCGCGCCGCACGGGCTGGTAGTCCAGCGCGATTCCGGGAAACGCCCGAGCCGGCGCGGAGCGATCCAAGCGGGCTACAATCAGGACCGATGAGCCAGCTTGCAGGACCGATGAGCCAGCTCGGAGCTGCTTCCGCCGTCGCGCACGGACGTCCACAGCGCTCCGTCACCTGGGCGACTCGCCTGGCGCTCCTGCTGCTCGGGCTGGCGCTCCCGGTGCTCCTCCTGGAGTGCGCGCTGCGGGCCTTCGGCCCGATCCTACCGGGCAACTACAGCGCCCACCTGTACCTCGAGCCGCACCCGGTCTACGGCCACTTCCACGTCCCCGGCACGTCCGGCTGGTTGAAGTCCCAGGAGTACGTCACCCGCGTTGACATCAATTCACGCGGCCTCCGTGAACGGGAGATCGCCTACGACAAGCCGGCGGACGTCCGCCGAATCATCGTCCTCGGGGATTCGTTCGTCGCGGGGGCGGAGGTTCCGGTCGAAGCGACGCTGACCCGCCGCCTGGAAGCACGACTCAACGCGGGCGGAGCCGAGACGACCCAGGTTATCAACGCCGGCGTCCGGGGCTTCGGGACGGCCCAGGAATACCTCTTACTCAAGCACGAGGCGCTTCGCTATAGCCCGGACCTCGTTGCCGTGGTCTTCTACACGGGAAACGATGTCATGAACAACGGCTATTGGATCAAAGATAGCCCCAGGGAGCGTGACAGGCCGTACTTCGTGCTCGCTGACGACGGCCAGTTGCGTCTCCTGCCCTTCCAAGCGAAACGACGCCCACGGGAAGGGTGGCTGGAGCGCTTGCGCCGCGAGTCGCTCCTCTTTGGAGTGCTCGACACCGGCGTGCTCGCCAAGCTCGGCGTGGCTCAGCCCGCTCAGGCGGAAGACGAGGGCGGCGACGGAGGCATCGATCGCTCGTTCGTGAAGTACCAGTTGCCCGTCTTCTCCGCCAAACCATCTCGGGCCTGGGACAAGGACTGGCAGGTTGCCGAAGCGCTCCTGGCCCAGATGCGCGACGAGGCTGAGAAGGCCGGGGCGCGGTTTCTTTTGGTGAACGCCCCAACCAAGTGGGCGATCTACCCCGAGGATTGGGATGAGCTGCAGCAGCGTCTCGCCCTCTCCTCCAAGGAGTGGGA
>JACCZL010000494.1 GCA_013695975.1 Chloroflexota bacterium | reverse complement strand
CCCGAGAACCCACAGGTACAGGAACACCCCGAGCCAGGTCACCAGGAGGGCCGCGAACAGATAGCCCAGGCTGCCCTCCACCGCCTTAGGCCAGCCCGCTGGCCGTGCTGACGCGAAGCTGGCGCAGCTCGCGCCGAAGCAGCTCCGCCTCCAGGCGCAAGCGCACCAGGAGCCCGTAGAGCAGCGTGAACGCCACCAGCGAGATAGTCAATGCCCCCAGCATGGCCGCTGGCATGGCCGGCCCGCCCGGCGCCAGGACGACCGACTCAGGGTGCAGCGTCCGCCACCAGACCACCGACTGATGGATGATCGGGACGTCGACAAACCCGACGATCCCCACCACGGCGGCATAGCGGGCCGCCCGCCGCTCGTCGGACACCGAGCCGCGGAGCATCAGGTATCCGACGTAAAGAAACCACAGGATCAGCGACGTCGTCAGCCGAGCGTCCCAGCTCCACCACGTCCCCCAGATCGGTCGCGCCCAGAGCGATCCCGTGATCAGGACCAGCGTGGTAAACACCAGCCCGACCTCGGCCGAAGCCCGCGCCAGCGCATCCCACCACGGTGCGCGCTTCCAGAGATAGGCGATGCTCGCCACGAACACCACCAGGAAGGCCAGATAGGCGTTCCAGGCGAGCGGGAGGTGGACATAAAAGATCCGCTGAACGTCGCCCTGGACTCGCTCGGTCGGGGCGTACAGCAGGCCACCGTACAGCCCCGCCGCCATCGTCAGGGCCGCCAGCCCCACCAGCATCGGTCCTCCGAGCGTGCTCAGACTGCTCAATGTGTTTGCTCCAATCAGTCCTCGATCACGTATTCAAACACGAGGAAGGCCGTGGCGACCAGAATGGCGTCGAACCCGGCCAGGAGCTGGAGCCACGGGATCGAATCGGTGGGCTGCGCGCCGAGGGCCAGGGCCGTCGCCTTGACGCTCGCGATCACCACCGGCACCGCCAGCGGGAACAGCAGCAGCGGCAGCATGACCTCGCGGGCGCGCGTGTTCGACGTGATCGCCGCGATCAGCGTCCCGACGCCAGCGAATCCGACCGTCCCGAGCGCCACCACCAGGATCGTTTCGGTCCAGGCCAAGCGGAGGTTGAAGAGGGCCACCGCGATCGGCAACGCGACGATCTCGACCATCGCCATCAACAGGACGTTCGTCAGCGTCTTGGCCAAGTACAGAGCCCCGCGATCGATCGGCGCCAACAATATCCCGTCGAGCGTCCCGCGGTCGCGCTCGGTCGCGAAGCCCCGCCCGATTCCTAGCATGCCCGCGAAAATAAAGGTGATCCACAGCACCCCGGGCGCCACCGCCTCGACGTTCTCCACCCGAAGCTCGAAGGCAAAATTGAAGATGACCAGCACGAGCAAGGCAAAGACAACCCCGGCCCCCAGCGTGTCCTTGGTGCGAAACTCGCTGAGCAGGTCCTTCCAGACGAGGGCCGCGGTAGCGTCGAGGAAAGGCGGCAGGCTCATCGGGCGTCCCTCTCCAGGCCCGTCGCCCGCCCGATCAATCGGCCGTACCGGTCGCGCAGCCCCGATGCGTCGAGATCGATGCTGGGAAGATCGTCGACGATACGACCGTCACAGAGGACGACGATGCGATCGCACAGACCGAGTGCGTGCTCCAGGTTATGGGTGCTCAGCACGACGGTGCGGCCCATCCCCCCGGGCGGGTGGACGATCTCTTCGAGCACCCTGAGGCCTTCGAGGTCGAGGCCGGTGTCCGGCTCGTCAAGGAGCAGCACACCCGGGTCGTGGACGATCGCTCGGGCGAGGGCCGCTCGCTGGGTCATCCCGCGCGACAGGGTCGATACCCGGTCGACCCGCCGCCCCTGGAGTCCGACCATCCGCAAGACGTCGTCGATCCGCGCGCTCGCCCTTGGGACTCGATAGAGGCGGGCGTAGAAGGCCAGGTTCTCGGCGACCGTCAGCTCGGGGTACAGGTAGCTCTGGTGCCCGACGACGCCGATCGCCCGTCGGCTGGCCTGCCGGTCCGTGTCGAACGGCACACCCCCGAGCAGGACCTCACCCTCAATCGGTCGAAGAAGCCCGGCCAGAAGGCGAATGAGCGTGGTCTTCCCGGCCCCGTTCGGACCCAGCAGGCCGAGCCGGGTGCCGGCCGCGACCTCCAGCCCGACGTTCCGCAGCACCGGCTGCTCGTCGAAGGAAAACCAGAGGCCACGTCCGCCGATCGACGCCCCTCGATGGCCACCCGCCGGCGGCGCTACTGCCGATCCCGCCGCCGCCTCCGTCGCGATCATCGCGAGCCAAGCGGCGGCTCGAGCAGGGCCACCAGACGAGCCTTGCCCCGCTCGCGCTGGCGCCGATACTCGTCCTCGTCGATGCCGCCGACGCCAAACCGCTCGTCGAGCTCCGCCAGCGCCCGCAGGAGCTCGACGCGCTCGTGGGCCTCCAGTCCAGGCTCGTGCTCCGGGCGAGCTGGCGCAAGGGTCGGGGTCGATGTTCGTCGGCGGAGTGCGATCAGGGCTGCCGCTCCGAGCATGGCGGCGCTCGACCCGACCACGATCAGCCCGAGCTGCTGAGATCGGGCCTTCGGCGTCGCCGGCAGGCCGCTGAAGCGGATGACGATCTCTGATCCGGCCGCCAGCCCATGCGCCTGATAGATCTGGTAGCGTTGCCCGCCCAGCTCGCTCGTGCCGCCGGCCTGAAGCTGGGGACTGACCACGCTCGGGCCCGCGGCGGGAACGTAAAGCGTGAAGCTCGCGGCCGGGTGCTCCAGGCGCTTGGTCATCTCGAACGACGTCGCCTCGAATGGGACCTGGTAGCTCAACGCCAGCTCGTGCCGTCCCGGTAGGACCGGAAAGGTCGAAAAGAACCCGTCCGGCGTCCCGACCAGGCCGGTCGCCGGCAGGCCGGCCTGGGGCGTGACCTGGGTCGCCCCCTGGGGCAGGGCGAAGCGCAGCGTCGCCGCCGGCCCGTCCTCGGACCGATGGCCGACGTAGGTCCGATCGGATCCGTTCACGACCGCGCCCATCTCCATCATGCTGAGGGCGCCGGGCGCCGCGCTGGTGACCAGCATGTTCGCCCGATCGAACCCGATCGCCTCGTCGCTCTGGACTGGCTCGAAGACCCGAATCTGGACCGCCTGGGGCGCGGGGCCGTCGACGACGATCGGCCGCTCCGGAAAGTAGCTGGCCCCACCGTACTCGACGATCGGAAAGTAAAGCTGTCCCGTGCCGACCGGGAGCCCCTCGATCTGGAACCGCCCGGCCGGGTCGGTACTGACGACGTGCTCGCCGACCTTCGTTCGATCCTGGAGGACGTGGACGGTGATCGGGATCCCGCTCGGCGCCGGAGCGCCAGCCGTGCCGTTGACGACCTGCCCCTCGATCCGCCCCTCAGCCTGAGCGTAGATCCGCGAGCCTGTCGCGTCGAAGGCCAGCAGGATGCTCGCAAGGATCAGTCCCGCGGCTGCCCGACCCACGGCTGACAGCGTCAACGTTCGACCCTCTCGGTCGCCCGCCCGGCGCCGGCGGCGCCCCCTCGCAGCGCTCGCCGCGTCTCGGCGATCTCCTGCTCGACGCGACGGTCGGCTGCCTCGATCTGCCGTTCCTCCGCGGCCACCAGGTCGGTCGCCCGGGCCAGGCAGGCCTCGGAGAGGACGCGATAATCCTCGTCGGTCAGTTTGCCGATACGGTGGTCGAGCTCGAGCTCGAGCACCTCCCGATAGATCTCCCGCCGGCCTGCGATGCCGCTCACGCCGGGCGTCTCGGGCTCCCGTTCGTCCGCGGTCGGCTCAGGCCTGAAGAGGGGCCAGACGACGAAGCCGATCGCGAGTGCCACCACCGTCGCCCCGAGCAGTAGCTCCATCCTCACGCCTCTCGGCGAAATCCCTCGAGCTCGTGCCGAGCACGCTCGGCAGCCGCCTCGCGGGGTGGGCTGTAGTGGACGACCCCGACATCCGCCTGCGCCGCCGCGCCGTTGACTGGCGTCGTGTGGGACACTCGTCCAGACCGAGACCACGATCGAAGCACCCTCGCCAGCAGGACGGCGCCGCCGATGAGCACGGCCAGAGGGCCGAGCCAGACGGCCAGGGCCAGCCCGCGCCGGGGCGGCTCGACCAGCACACCGTCCCCGTACCGTTCCACGAAGTAGACGACGATCTCGCCCTCGCCCTCGCCTTGTTCCAGCTTGCGGCGAATGACGCCCCGCATCTGGCCGGCCAGCTCGGATGGCGAGTCGGCGACCGAGACCCCCTCGCAGACCGGGCACTGAAGCTGCTTCGCGATCCGTCGGGTCTCGTCGTCCAGCGTATCGGCCACGGCCACCCCGCCGAAGACGGAGCAGAGCGCCACGAGGGCCAGCACCACCCCACCTACGCCAACCAACCGCCAGAGCGGCGATCGAGTGGCGCCGAGGCTGCGCGGGACCCTCTTCATCCTCAGGCCCTGCTGACGGCCATGCCCCGGACCGGCTGCCGGACGGAAACGGTCCGAGGCCGCGGGTCGGGCCACATCGCGACGACTGCTCCCAACACGGCGACGATGCCGCCGATCCAGAGCCAGACGACGAGTGGGTTCACGAACACCAGGAAGCTCGCGCTGCCGTCTGCCTCCCAGCCGACCAGGACGACGTACAGATCCTCCAGCGCCGTCGAACGGATCGCGACGCTCGTGCTCGGCTGCCGCTCGAAGTTGCGATAGAATCGCTTGTCGGGCGCCAGGCCATCGACGAGTCGCCCGTCCACCTCGACGGCCATCTGGGCCTGAACGACCCGAGCCCCAGGTTCCGCCAGATCGCGCAGGCCGGTGTAGGTCAGACGGTACTCCCCGATGCTGACCGCCTCGCCGGGCCGCAGCTTCGCCTGACGCTCGAGCTGATAAAAGCTCGACGCCGTCACCGCGGCGGCGATCACGATCACCCCCAGGTGGACGACGTAGCCCCCGTAGCGTCGGTTGTTCCGTTGCACCAGGCCCAGCAGCGCCATCGGGTAGGACTCGCCAGTGGCGTGGTGGCGGGCGATCGCGCCACGCCAGAACTCCTGGACCACCGTCGCGAGAACGAAGGCGCAGCAGGAGAAGGCCACCAGCGCGGGCGGACGGTCTGGTCCCACGCTGACCAGCAGGGCAGCTCCCGTCGCCCCCGCGAAGGCTAGCGGCGGGCCAAAGTTGCGAGCCAGAGTCTGCCGCGACGCCTTCCGCCACGGCATCAACGGCCCGACGCCCATCAGGAAGATCAGCCCCAGCATCAGCGGGCCGTTGACCTGGTTGAAGAACGGTGGCCCGACCGTCAGCTTGACGCCCTGGAACGCCTCCGACACGAGCGGGAAGATCGTCCCCCAGAAGGTGGCGAAGACCAGCGCCACGAAAAGCAAGTTGTTGAGCAGGAAGCTGGCCTCGCGCGACAGGACCGAGTCGAGCTGGTTGTCCGAGCGCAGCAGCGGCAGGCGGTAAAACAGCAGCCCCAGCGAGCCGATGACGGCAAACGACAGAAACGCCAGGAAGTACGGCCCGATCCCGGACTGCGCAAACGAGTGAACCGAGCTGATCACCCCGCTGCGGACGATGAACGTCCCGAAGATGCACAACAGGAACGTGACCAGGATCAGGGCCATGTTCCAGACCTTGAGCATCCCGCGCCGCTCCTGGATCATCACCGAGTGGATATAGGCCGTGCCCAGAAACCAGGGCATGATCGCCGAGTTCTCGACCGGGTCCCAACCCCAGTAGCCGCCCCACCCGAGAACCCGGTACGCCCACCAGGCCCCCAGCAGGTTCCCCACCCCCAGGATCACCCACGCCACCAGGGCGTAGCGTCGGGTCGCCTTGATCCACTCGGCGTCGACCCGCCCGGTGATCAGCGCCGCGATCGCGAAGGCGAACGGAACCGACCAGCTCATGTAGCCCGCCAGCAGCATCGGCGGGTGGTACAGCATCCCCGAGTCGTACAGGAGCGGATTCAAGCCCCGCCCCTCGGCCGGCGCGACCGCCATCGGCTCGAAGGGGCTGGCGACGAAACCCAGCAAGACCCCGAAGAAGGCCATGACCCCCATCAGGGTCGCCATGACGTACGGCATGATCGCCTGATTGGTCCGCCGATTCTGGAGCACCACGATCGCGCTAAAGATCGACAGGGCCCAGGCCCAGTACAGCAGCGAGCCCTGTTGGCCGCTATAAAAGGCCGCCGCCACCAGCGACGGCGACATGTCGCGACTCGAGTGCTCCGCCACGTAGCGGATCGAGAAGTCGTGGCTGAGAAACGCCGCCAGCAGGGTCGCGCTGGCCAGGGTCAGCAGCCCCGTCACGGCGAGCACGCCGTTGCGGGCGCTCCGAACTAGCTCCGGCGCCCCCGCCCGCGCCCCGAGCGGCGCCGCCACCACCGTATAGAGCGCGACCAGCAGCGCGGCCACGACCACGATCTGTCCGAAGTCAGCCACAGCTCACGCGTCCGTTGGCGAGTCGCTCTCGAACTTCGACGGGCACTTCGCCATCAGCGTCGAAGCGACGAAGGTGCCATCCGGCCCGTACTTGCCCTCGACCACCACCTGGACTTCCTCGCCGAAGATGTCCGGCACCGGGCCGCCACGATAGTACACTGGGATCTGACCGGACCCATCCTGGACCAGGAAGCGCAGGGACAGGCCGGCTTCCGCCGTCTCGACCGAGCCCCGGGTCACGTCGCCGGCCACCCGCACCTGCTGCCCGTGGACGCTCGCGCCCCTGCCCAGCAGCTCGCCGACCGTGAGGTAATACACCGTCGAGGTCTGCAGCGAAGTCAGCATCAGGTAGGCCACCCCGAGCACGAGCGCCGTCCCAGCAAAAAGCGTCTGCAATCGCGGACCACCAACGCGACGCCCACCAGTATCACCGTCGCCCGCTAGCGCTCCAGGACCCCGATCCAGCCGTTGCACCGAGCACCCTCCGCCTCGTCACCGTCCGACGAGGCACTGGCGATATTGTACCTGGGGGCCAGCCGCCGTGGCCGACTAACGCCGTGAACGCTTCCGCCGCGTGGCCCAGCCGGGTGTGGCGCCGTTCGCCACGGCTCAGTACGTGTCGAGGTAGCGCTCGATCTCCCAGGGGGAGACGCGCTTGCGGTACTCGTCCCACTCGCTGCGTTTGGCTTCGACGAACCAGTCGTAGACGTGCTCGCCGAGAGCTTCGCGAACGATGTCGTCGCGGCTCAGCTCGTCGAGGGCCTCCTTGAGGGTCCCGGGGAGGGTGCCGATGGCGTGCTTGGCCATCATCTGGTCGTCGAAATGGTAGAGGTTCTCCTCGACCGGGGGTGGGGGCGTCAGCTTGCGACGCACCCCGTCGAGGCCGGCCGCGAGCATGACGGCGAACGCGAGGTACGGGTTGCAGCTCGGGTCCGGACAGCGCAGCTCGA
>JACCZL010000456.1 GCA_013695975.1 Chloroflexota bacterium | reverse complement strand
GACTAAGCCCGTCGCGGCGCGCTGGACGGCCCCGGCGTCGCGGGCCCGCCAGGGCGGGAGCAGCGCCCGGAGGGCGGTCCAGGCGGTATGATTCAGCGTGTTCAGCTCGCTGGGCGCCGGCGGGACTTCGCCGGGCCCGGCCAGCGCGTGGACGTGCCGGAGCAGCGGCGCGAGCCCACCGCTCGGGGCAACCTGGCAGGCAAGCTCCTCGGCCCGTGCGAGCCGACGCTCCAGTTCCTCCCGCTCGACGGTCAGGCAGGTTCGAGCGGGAACCCACTGGCGGATGCCCGACAGGTCGATCCGCGGCCCGCCGCCGATGTCGAGCCACCGGGACGTCGCGCGGGCCGGCATGCCAATCGCCAAACCAATCCGGTTCAGGCCCCCGGCGGGTAGGGCGGCGAGCACCATCGTCGCGGGCCCGTTGCCCGCGCTCGGGCCGACCAGACCCAGCAGCTCGCCCCTGTCGCTGACCAGGTTCAGCGCCCGCTCGAACAGGCTGTGAACCCGTAATCCGCTCGCCTCGGCGACGAGCGATTCGGCGACCTGGTCCCACGATTCAGCGCGAAGCATCGAGTCGGCGCATGGTACCATCCTCGACGATGCGTGCGGCCTCCTTCGCGCTCGGCCTCCTCCTCATACTCCTGTTCGCCGGTCCGCTGGCCTCGTCCGAGACGGCCGTTCTGCCCCCGCCGTCCGCGGGCGCTCAGGCGCTGCCGCCGGCCGATCCGACCCAGCCAGGGCCCTACGCCGTCGGCGTGACGCGCCGGACATTCACCCGAGCCTCGTCCACGAGCGGCCAGCCCCGCGCGCTCGAGACGGTGATCTGGTACCCGGCCAACGTGTCCTCGCTGCTGCCCGATCCGACCCTCGAGGGGACGGTCGACGCCCCGCCGGAGCAAACCGGCGGCCCGTACCCCGTCCTCCTCTGGTCCCACGGCAGCGGCGGCGTCCCCTGGGAAGCCACCTACTTCACCGCCCACCTGGCAAGTCACGGCTTCGTCGTGGTCGCTCCGACCCACGTTGGCAACTCGACCGACTGCCCGTTCCCCTGCCTCCCAACCAACCCGCGGGCTCGCAGCTCGATCATCGAGGCCGAGATGGATCGCCCCGACGACGTGATCGTCAGTTTCGATGGTGCGCTGGCGTTGAGCGCGGGGGGCGACGTGCTCCTGGCCGGCCTGCTCGACCCGGAGCGGGCCGGCGTAGCCGGCTTGTCGTTCGGCGCCGGCACCGCGGTGCGGGTTATTGGGCGCGACCGCCGCTTCCGAGCCGCGGTCGCGTTCGCCCCGTACGCCAGCAGCTCGACCCGCCAGGCCGTGACCACGATCGACGGGCCGACGATGCTCTGGGGGGGCCACCTCGACGAGGTTCTCCCGTTCCCCCAGCAGCAGGAGCTCTACCGCGGCTTGTCGTCGAGCGGACCTGAGCGCTGGCTGCTGGCCTTCCCGCGCGCCGGCCATTTCGCCTTCGGCAACTACTGTCCGCCCGTTCTCGCCACCTGTGGCCCAAACACCATGCCACAGGCCCGGGCCCACCTGCTGATCAGGCGCTGGTCCACCCCATTCCTCCGGCGCCACGTCGCTCTCGACGCCCGCTACGCCGAGCTAGCGAACCCCGCGCTTGCCGAAGCTGACCCAGACTTGCGGATCTCGTTCATGCCGGGGTCGTAAGCGATGTCCGACCTACCCCCGCTCACGATCGGCATCGAAGAGGAATACCAGATCGTCGACCCGAAAACCGGCGAGCTGAAATCCTCGATCTGTCGGTTGCTCGAGACGGGCAAGCTGATCTTGCGAGAGCAGCTTCAGCCGGAGCTGCACCAGTCGCAGGTCGAGATTGGGACGAAGGTCTGTGAGACGCCGGCCGAGGCCCGCGAGGAGCTGGTCCGACTCCGCCAGGCGGTCATGGCCCTGGCCGCTCGCGATGGCCTGAAGATCGCCGCCGCCGGCACCCATCCGTTCTCGTCGTGGTCCGATCAGGAGGTCACGCCCTTCGATCGCTACCTCGGGATCGCCGAGGACATGCAGCTCGTGGCCCAGCGACTGCTCACCTTCGGCACCCACGTTCACATCGGGATCGAGGACCCGGAGCTGCGGATCGCCGTCATGAACGCGGCACGCGCGATGCTCCCGCAACTCCTCTGCCTCACCACCAGCTCGCCCTTCTGGATCGGGCAAACGACCGGCTTCAAGTCGTACCGCGGGATCGTCTTCGGCGACCTGCCCCGCCACGGCATCCCGCCGACGTTCGGCTCGGAGGCCGAGTTTCAGGGGCTTGTCGACACACTGGTCAAGACCAACTGCATCCCCGACGGGTCGAAGATCTACTGGGACGTCCGTCCCCACTTCAAGTTTCCGACCCTCGAGTTCAGGATCTGCGACGTGACCACCCGCGTCGACGAGGCGGCTTGCGTGGCGGCCATCTTCCAGGCCCTGGTTGCCAAGCTCGCGAAGCTGCGCAGCGCCGGGCAGAGTCCGCCGAGCTATCCGTCGATCCTGATCGAGGAGAACAAGTGGCGCGCCATGCGCTATGGGCTCGACGGAAACTTGATCGACCTGGCGACGGAGCGAGAGCGCCCGGCCCGCGAGCTGATCGGCGAGCTGATCGAAGACTTTCTGGCGGACGCGATCGACGAGCTCGGGACCCGATCGGAAATCGCGTACGCCTACCGGATCATGGACGAGGGCACCAGCGCCGACCGGCAGCTTGCCACCTACCAGCGCACCGGTGACCTCCACGCCGTCGTCGCCCAGCTCATTCAAGAGACCGAAGAGGGCGTACTCTGAGGGCGCTCTCGAACCGCCTGCTCTAGCTCTTGGTCGTTTGGAGGAAGGTTCCGTCCCAGGTCGGGGGCGGCGCGTCGCGTTCGAGGACCTCGGCCCGCCGGGCCATCACTTCGGCGGCGCGATCGGCGGGCAGCGTCTCGGCCGCGGCCCGAAAGCCGGCCGCGGCGGCCGTGAAACGGCCTGCGAAGTACGCCACCAACCCCTGCTCGTACACGTCGCGGGCCCGGAGGACCCCGGGCGCAACCTGCCCCCGCTCGCCCAGCAGTTCGTTGACCAGCGTCCAGCCGGTCCGCCCGACCACCGCCACCCGATCGATAACTCGCCACTCGAAATCCGGGCCGGCCGCTTCACGCACCTCGTGGCTCGCCAGGATGCCGGTGCCGTACAGCCGATTCAGGTCCTCGAGGCGACTGGCCAGGTTCACGGCATCCCCCACCACAGTGTAGGCGAAGCGGTCCGGCGTCCCGATGTTGCCGACCAGGGCGCGACCAGTGTGGAGTCCGATCCGGGTCCGGAACGCGGGCTTCCCGGCCGCCTCCCAGACCGGCCGTAACTGCTCCAGGCACTGCTGAGCGCGCAGGGCCGCGCGACATCCCTTGGTGGGGTGGTCGGGGACGTCGCGCGGGGCGTTGAACAGGGCCAGGATTCCGTCGCCGATGAACTTGTCGATCGTGCCATCGTGCTCGTGGAAGACCGAGGTCATCGCTTGCAGGTATGCGCCCAGGTGCTCGACCAGCCTGCCCGGCTCGAGCTGCTCGCTAACCCGGGTGAATCCTTCGATGTCCGAGAACAGAATCGTCAGCGCTCGATCTTCACCGCCGAGCTGCGCCTCATGGCCACTCGCGAGCAGCTCCTGCACCAACTGTGTCGGGACGTAGTGGCCAAATGAGCGCAGGCTCGCCTTCATCCGATCGATCGAGTCGCTGACGACGGCTACCTCGCGAACGAAGGACGTCGGCGACGGCTCTGCCGAGAGCCTGAACCGCCCGACTTGCTCGAGGTCGCGGGCGATGACCCTGAGCGGACTTGCGATCCGATGTGCCACCAGTGAGCCGAGCGCGACCGCCGCCGTCAGCAGGAGCAGTCCCAGACCAAGCGCGTTGCGGCGGTTGTCGTTCGCCGCTTGCAAAAATTCGTTCTCCGGCACGAGGACACCGGCGACCCAATCGAGTCCGCCTACGCTGAACGGTTGAAAGGCGGCGATGTAAGGAACGCTGGCCTGCTGCACCGTGAGTATTGCCGCCGTGTCCGGGTCGAGCCCTCCCAGACTAGTCGGTAGCGCCCGAAGCGCCGTAGCGAGGATCGGCGCCGACCGCTCCTCGGGCCAGGTCGACGAGGTGGCCACGACCGTTCCGTCCCCCGTCAGCACGACGATCTGAGCGTTCTGCCCGTCGGCCAGGCCCGTCAAGAAGCGGGACACGTCTTCCAGGAAGAAGTCAGCCGTAAAGACCCCGCGGGGCTCGGCCGAGCCAGGCGCACGGACGGCGAGGGCGGCGGTGATGCCCATGGCGCCTTCGTTAAACTCGAATGGGTCGGTCCAGATCGGCCCGGCGCTGGCGACTGCCTGGCGATACCACCCCTGCTGGCGCGGGTCGTAGCCCGGCCGCAGCTCGCGGAAGAAGGGGATCTGCCGACCATCGTCGGTCACCTCCATCTCGAACGGTCGACCACCGTCGACGTCGGGCGCCGACCGGTTCAGGACGATCGCCCCGTCGGCTCGACGCCATGCGCCGACGAACCGCCCGGTCGTCTGCTCGCCATAGCTCAGCCAGGCCAGCGGCTTTCGGTAGCGGAGTCGCTCGACCAGCTCCTCGCCGAGGCGGTCCAGGTCCTCGACCGGTACGCGCCCATGCTGGGCTCCGGCGCTGAGCTCCTGGAGGATCGGCAGGGCCGGATCGAGGAAGGCGGCGACCTCACCGCTGATCGCCAGAGAGATCGTCCGGAAGTAGCGGGCCTCGAGCTCGGCCACCGAGCGACTCGTGTTGACGTCGAAGAGGCCCGCCAGCGAAACCACGGTCAGAATCAGCAGGCCGACCAGCAGGGTCAGCAGCGTAGTGCGCAGCGAGAGTCGGCGACGAAGGAGCACAGGGCAATCGCTTCTTGAGGGAACTAGCGCGCTGAATTGTACGTGGTCCACCTGGGAGGGCGCGTCAATCCTTGGATCGGCATGGCTGGTCGTAGGGGCGAAGCATTCGCGCCTCAGAATCGGCCTGCCGAGTACTTCTGCGCGAATGCTTCGCCCCTACCGGGCGCCCGCTCTCTGCTACCATCCCGGCATCCCGTGCCCCGAGGAGGCCCCCGCCGTGGAATCCGATGAAGTCCTCGTCTCCCGCGATGGTCCGATCCTTACCCTGACGTTCAACCGCCCCGAGGCCCGCAACGCGATGACCTGGGGCATGTACGAGCGGCTGTACGAGGCCTGTGAGGAGGTCGATCAGGACGACTCGATCCGCGTGATGGTGCTGCGCGGGGCCGGCGACAAGGCGTTCGTGGCCGGCACCGACATCAGCCAGTTCAAGGCTTTCAAGACGCCCGAGGACGGGCTCGCATACGAGCGGGGCAACGAGCGCCGATCTGGCCGACTGGCCCTGGTGCGCAAGCCGGTCATCGCCCAGATCCAGGGATACGCGGTCGGTGGCGGGTTTGGGATCGTGGCGGCCTGTGACCTCAGGATCGCCACGCCGGATGCCCGCTTCGGGGTCCCGATTGCGAGGACGCTCGGCAACTGCCTGTCGATGGAGAGCTACGCCCGGTTCATGGACCTGCTCGGGCCGTCGCGCCTCAAGGAGCTGATCTTCACCGCCCGTCTGATGCCGGCCGAGGAGGCCCATCAGGCCGGTTTCGTCCATGAGATCCTGCCGCCCGATGAGATCGAGACCCGCGTCCGCCAGCTCGCCGAGCAGATCGCGGACTACGCGCCGATCACGCTCTGGGTCACCAAGGAGGCGATCCGGCGAATTCAGGAGCAGCGCAAGCCGACTGGTGGCGAGGACCTGGTCGTCACGACCTACACGAGTGCCGACTTCCACGAGGGCGTGAGCGCGTTCCTGGAGAAGCGCAAGCCGCGCTGGACCGGTCGATGACCGTTGCGCCCGACCTGGTCCGCGAATTCACGGTCGCCGTCTTCGTCGTGAACCGAGGGCAGGTCCTGCTCCTGTTCCACCCCAAGCTCGGAATGTGGCTCCCGCCCGGCGGTCACATCGAGTCCGGCGAGCTGCCGGACGAGGCGGCGGTCCGCGAAGTCCTGGAGGAGACGGGGGTCCCTGTCCGCCTGGTCGGCGAACCGCCCCTCGAGGTGGAGTACCCCCGCCAGCTCGTCCGCCCGGCCGGTGTCCAGCTCGAAGACATCGCGCCCGGTCACCAGCACATCGACCTGGTGTACTTCGCCGAGCCACTCGACGAGGACTGCGCCGTCTCCGAGGAGTGCGTCCGTCGGGACCGAGCCGGCTGGTACAGCCCGTCTGAGCTGGAAGCGCTCGGCGCCAACGAGGAGATCCGCGCCTGGGTCGCCCGCGCGGTCGGACGCATCCCCCGCCCCCATGACGGAGGGCAGGCCTCGGAGTGACGCCCGGTGCCTGATCTCGTCCGCGTCGGCCTGTTTCTGGTCAGCGCGAGCGCCGTGCTCGGGAGCAGCCTGGTCCTGGTGAGCGCGCTCCGGCTCACGGGGTCGGCGACGATCCTGGCGCTCTGGATCGTCGCCGCCGCGCAGACCGTCCTGGTCGCCCAGGCGCTGTCCATCCTCAATGCCCTGGATTGGCCGGGCTTCTTGCTCGGGCACCTGGCAATCGCGGTGGGCGCCCTCATCTGGAGCCGCCGCTGGTCGCCGGCCGAGCCCGGCCGCGCTGTGACCGAGATCAGAGCAGGGCTCGGCCGCTTCACCGACGTGGCCTGGGACCGGCGAGCGCCCGCCCTGGCGATCCTGGCAACAGCCACCCTGCTGGCCGGCCTGGTCGGCGCGGTGCTCGCCGTCTGGGTCCCCCCGAACGACTGGGACTCGGTTGTCTACCACATGAGCCGAGTCGGCTATTACCTCCAGTTCCGATCACTCGACCATTACCCAACCTCCAACATCCACCAGGTCCTCTATCCCGCCAACGCCGAGATCCTGATCCTCTGGACCGTAGCCTTCCTCCACTCCGATCGGTTGGCAAATACGATCGAGCTCGCGGCCTGGGCGGTCACCACCGTGGCGGTGTACGGCGTCGGGCGACAGATCGGCCTGGGAGCCCGCGCGGCGCTCTTCGGGGCTGGCGTCTTCGCGCTGCTCCCGCAGTCGATCCTGCTGAGTACGACCACGAAGAACGACCTGGTCCTCACCAGCTTCCTGGTGGTAAGTCTGTTCTTCCTCTTCGACGCCGCCGAAGGGGCGCGATTCATCGCGCCCTCACTCGAG
>JACCZL010000709.1 GCA_013695975.1 Chloroflexota bacterium | reverse complement strand
AGCGTCCACAGCGTCCACCGGTGCACCTCACCAGGAGGCGGCCGCCGCTCGGGAGACGGACGCTGCCGAGCATGATGAGCGTCCGCGCGAGCGACCGACCGGCGTTGGAGCCACGGCGCACGGCCCTGGATTGGCGGGCGCGGACGCTCCGAGCGGCCCTGCCCGAGCTGCTGGCCGCCCCGGCGCTCGGGCTGGATACCGAGACGACCGGGCTGGACCCGCGCTCGCACCGGCTGCGCCTGGTCCAGTTCGCGCTGCCTGATGGGAGGGTCTACGTCGTCGACCTGTTCCGGGTCGATCCTCGCCTGCTGGCCCCAGTCCTGGCTGACGCCCCGCGGATCATTGGCCACAACCTGAAGTTCGACCTGGCCTTCCTCGCGGCCGCCGGCCTGCCGGTGCCGACCGGCGGGCGCCTCTTCGACACCATGCTGGCCGGGCAACTGCTCGGGGCCGGCGAGCCGGAGGGGCGGCTGGATCGCTGCGGCCTGGCGGCCATCGTCGAGCGCTTCCTCGGCCAGACCCTGGACAAAATCGAACAGCGGTCGGACTGGTCGGGGCCGCTGACCGACGCCCAGCTCGCCTACGCCGCCCGCGACGCGGCCGTCCTCCTCCCGCTCGCCGCGGGGCTCGAGGCACAGCTCGCGCGGGCGAAGCTAGAGCGTGTGGCGGCCCTGGAGATGCGCTGCCTGCCCGCGATCGGCTGGCTGGAGCTGACCGGGGCCCCGTTCGACGCCGACGCCTGGGCCCGCCTGTCCGACCGCGCCGTCGAGGCGCAAGTCCGCCTCGAGCAGGAGATGACCGCGCTGGCCGGCGCGGCGGACCTATTCGGGGACGGGACGATCAATTGGCGCTCGCCGGAGCAGGTCAAGGCCGTCCTGCGGGCGCGTGGCCACACGGTCGACACGACCGATGAGGCAACCCTGGGCAGGCTCGCGCCCGACGAGCCGCTCGCCGGCCTGATGCTCCACTATCGGGAGGCGAGCCGGCAGGCGTCCGCCTACGGGATCGACTTCCTCAGGCACGTCGCCCCGACGACCGGGCGCATCCACGCCGACTACCTCCAGCTCGGCACCGAGACCGGGCGGATGTCCTGCACGCGGCCCAACCTCCAGAACATCCCGCGCGACCCGGCGTACCGTGCCTGCTTCCGGCCGCCACCGGGGCGGGTGCTGGTGAAGGCCGACTACAGTCAGATCGAGCTGCGGGTCGCCGCCGAGATCAGCGGCGACCGTCGGATGCTGGAGGCCTACCGAGATGGCGAGGACCTCCACGCGGTCACCGCGGCGGCGGTCCTGGGCCGCGCCAACGGGACCGTGACCAAGGAGGACCGTCAGGCGGCCAAGGCGTTGAACTTCGGACTGATCTACGGCATGGGCTCGGACACGCTCCGCGCGCACGCGGCTCGGAGCTATGGCGTGGCCCTGTCGGAACGCGAGGCCGCGTCGTTCCGCTCGACGTTCTTCCGCACCTATCCCGGCCTGCGCCGCTGGCACGAAGGCCAGCCGCGTGGAGCGGTCAACACGCACACGCTGGCGGGTCGTCGGCGCCTGGCGGTCGAGTCCTTCACCCGGAAGGTCAACACGCCCGTTCAGGGGACGGCCGGGGACGGGATGAAGACGGCCCTGGCGCTTCTGTGGGAGACGCGCGACCGCTGCGAAAGCGCTGCGCCCGTGCTCTGCGTGCACGATGAGATCGTCGTCGAATGCGACGCGGCGGAGGCCGACCGGGCCCGCACCTGGCTCGCCGACTGCATGATGGCCGGCATGGGCGAGCTGCTGACGAAGGTTCCGGTGGTCGTCGAGGCGACGATCGAGGGGGACTGGAGCGGGGCGGAAGTCCTGCCGCCACCACCGAGCGGGCCACAGTGAGCCACCCCGCCGCCTGGCGCTGCCGCGGGTGCGGCTGCCTCCTCGGCCAGGTTTGCGGCGCCGCACTCCGCCCACTCGTGCCGGTCGACTTGATCGACGCCCGGGGTGTGGCGCGCGTGCCGTGCCCGAGGTGCGGGCGGGTGAGGGTCTGGTCTCCAGCAGGCGTGCATGCGGGAAGTGGGGACGATCCAGGCGGCGGACAAAGCGGACGAGACCAGTCCGCGTGACTCGGAACGGAGGAAGGTGAGTCGGAACGCGCGCAGGCCGCCGCATGCCACGGGGGTGGGCGGACGTCGCGGCGCACCATCCGGCCAGCGGCCTCAGCCGGAGGGGCATCCGACCGTCAGCTGCTTGCCGGTCAGGCGGATGACGAGGTTCCGCGCGTTGCCATCCGCCCCGGTCTCGTAGGGGTCGCCCGGCGAACGGCACAGGCGCCCTGGACCGTCCAGAGGCCGCCGAGGGAGGCCATGGTCAGGCCACGCCGGTGCTGTTCGGCGTGCATCGCTCCTGCGGTGGGCTGAGCGACCCGGCCGGCCAAGTGGGGTCGGGCGGGAAGCCCTGGCGTAGGAGCTGCACGGCCTGCTCGAGGACCGCGTCGGCCGCGTCGATCCCGGACGCGTCCTCCGGGACGTCCGGAGTCAGCCCGCCCTGGTCCAATCGCGTTCCGGCCGGGCTGATCCAGCGCGCGGCCGTGACGAACAGCCACGAGCTGTCGCTCAGCTCGTGCACGTACTGCACGGTCCCCTTGCCATAGGTGGGCTGGCCCGCTAGGCGCGCCCGATCGGCGTCGCGCACGGCCGCGGCAACCACCTCGGCGGCGCTGGCGGTGCCGCGATCGACCAGGACCACCAGCGGCCACTCCAGCAGCGGCTGATCGGCCCTTCGATCGTACGGCTGACGTTCTCCTCGGCCGTCCTCCTTCCAGACGATCGGGCCATCCGGCACGAAGCGACTCGCGACGGCGATGGCCGGCTCGAGCCAGCCGCCGGGGTTGCCGCGCAGATCGAGCACCAGCGCGCGCGCACCCTCACGACGCAGGTATTCAAGTGCGGCCCCGACTTCCTCGTCCGTCCCACCGGTGAACGCTGTCACCCGGAGCAGGCCGATGCCCGGCTCGAGCAGCGTACCCCGCGCGGAGAGCAGCCGGATCTGGGCCCGCACGAGGGTGACGTCGACCGGTGCTGTGGCCTCGGCCCGCCGGATCGTCAACGTGACCTCGGTATCGCGGGGGCCGCGGATCCGCGCCACGACCTCGCGGAGCGGCAACCCCTCGACCGGCCGGCCATCGACGGCCAGGATGAGGTCCCCCGACACCAGGCCCGCCCGAGCGGCCGGGCTCTCGGCGATCGGCGCGTCCACCCGGACGGGGCCGCCGCGCGCCTCGATGCAGGCGCCGATCCCCTCCAGCTCGCCGCTCCAGCCGGCGGCTTCCGCTCGGCTCTCCTCCGGCGTCCGCAATCGCGTGTCGGCGTCGCCCAGGGTTCGGAGCATGCCGCGGATGGCGCCGTAGGTCAGGCGCTGCGCATCCGGCGCCGAACGGCTCGGGAATCCGTCCGCTAACGGGCTGCTCGGATCCTCGAGGCTCTCGACCATCCCGCGGATGGCCCCGTGCACCAGGCGCTGGCTGTCCAAGGCCGGGCGGTCGAGGAACTCCGCGTGGACGATCTCCCAGACCTCCCAGAATACCACCAGCACGTGCGGCGGGGCGTCACCGTCGTCAGCGCCCTGCTGCCCCGCCGTGAGAGGCGGCGTGGCCCGGTAACTCGCCGGCGGAGGCGCGTCGACCGGCGCCCCCAGCGCGACTTCCGCATCGCGTACCCAGAGCAGCGCCAGCACCACGAGCATCGGGGCAACCGGAGAATGCGGGAGGCGACGGAGCGGAGGTTGGAACATGGTGTCGGATGCAATGGGCGCGTCTACCGTATGCCCGCGACCCAACCCGATCTGGGTTGGTGCGCCCGAGTCGGTTGGGCGGGGGTCGACAGGACTTGATGGAGGTGCTGGATGGCCTGTTCCAGGGCCGGGTCGGCCGCGTCGGTCCGCGCCGTGTCGACCGGAATGTCCGGGGTCAACCCGCCCTGATCCAGGCGGGTTCCGGCCGGGCTGACCCAGCGCGCCGTCGTGACGTGGAGGCCGGAGCCGTCGCTCAGCTCGTGCAGGTGCTGGATCGTCGCCTTGCCGTAGGTGCGCTGCCCGATCAGCGGAGCCCGGCCGGCGTCGCGCATGGCCGCTGCGAAGACCTCGGCGGCGCTGGCGGTGCCCCCATCCAGGAGGACTGCCAGTGGCCAGTCGATCAGGGCCCGATCGGCGTGGCGATCGTAGGGCTGGCGCTCCCCGCGACTGTCCTCCCTCCAGGCGATCGGCCCGACCGACACGAAGCGGCTGGCCACCGCGACGGCCGGCTCAAGCAGGCCGCCGGCGTTGCCGCGCAGATCGAGGACCAGCGCGCGCGCACCCGCCTGCCCGAGCTCGTCGAGGACGGCGCCGGTTTCCTCGTCGCTCCCGGCGGTGAACGCGGTCAGGCGGAGCAGGCCGATGGCCGGCGCGACCATCTGGCCCCGGGCCGAGACGAGCCGGATCTCGGCTCGGACCACGGTGAGGTCGACTGGGCCCGTGCCATCCGTCCGCTGGAGCGTCAGCGTGACATCGGTACCGGCCGGGCCGCGGATACGCAGGACGACCTCGGGGAGCGCCAGGCCCGCGACTGACTGGCCGTCGATGGCCAGAATGACGTCGCCGGATCGGATCCCGGCGCGGGAAGCGGGCGTGTCTTCGATGGGCGTGCTCACGGCGACGCGTCCGTCGCGCACCTCCAGGTACACCCCGATACCGGCCAGGCGCCCGCTGTAGCCGGGGGTCTCGACACGGCGCTCCTCGGGCGTCTGGAAGCTGGTGTTCGGGTCGGCCAGGCTCTGGAGCAGGCCGCGGATCGCCCCGTGGGTCAGGCGTCGATCCTCCAGGGCAGCGTGATCGAGGAACTTCTCGTGGATGATGCCCCACGCTTCCCAGAACACGGCGAAGGTGTCGGGCTGGCCGGCGACGGATCGGGGATCATTCGGCGGCGCCTCCGAGGGGGCGGTCCGGGCGGGCCCGGTCACCAGCTCCGGATGCGTGGCGCCCAGCACGAGCCCCAGGCCCAGGCCACAGATCAGGGCCAGGGCCGCCAGCAGGACGGCGGTCCGCGGCCTCACGGAATGAGAAAGCCGGTGTTTGACCATGGACGGGATCGATGCTCAGGCAGTGGTGATCCGCCTCTCAGGCGGATGGCGCAATGGTACCGCCTCGCGATGAGCCGCTCGCACGCGAGGAGAGCATGTGCCCCATCGGTGCGGGGCGGCGCGGCACTGGTTCCCGGCCGGCGCTTCCGCAGCCTCCGCCGGACAGCCCCAACGGCCCGATAACCCGGGTTGAACACTATGGCCCGAGGGACGTCGTGGAGCCTCGGGCAGGCCAGTTTGGGCGGATACGTCTGGATCAGAACGTTATGTGACCAGTTTTTCGGGCGTTATCAGAGGGGTTCCCCGAGACTCCCCACCGAGGCGGCCCTTACAAATCTGCGACGATACTGCGCATAATGCACTTTATCTTGCCAGATTATCTGAAGAGCAGGTAAATGTCAAGCGGGGAGCAAACAGGCAAGAGTGAGGCAGCTCAGGAGCAGGGTGGTTTCAGCTACGACTGCAGGGCTATACTGGTGCCAACACGAGATGCGCGGAGAGACCGATGGCAGAACCAGATGCAGTCCAAGCTGATCCCAAGCACTACACCGTCGAGGCCGAGGACGATCGGGTCCGGGTGCTCCGGGTTCGCTACGGAGGCGGGGAGAAGTCGGTCCCGCACACACACC
>JACCZL010000411.1 GCA_013695975.1 Chloroflexota bacterium | reverse complement strand
CGCGGAGGAGCTGGTCGGGCGTGGCCTCAACGTCAGTCGGCGTCGTGGGTGTAGGCGACCTGATAGAGATGTGGCTCGAACGTGGCGAGCTTCGCCGCCGCCTGCATGTGGGGCGCTGCCTCGGGATTGCGCAACATCGCCTCGAAGTCCTCGCGGCTCCGCCACTGGGCGTAGTTGGTCACCCGCGAGCCGTCGAGGCTCTTGTGGATACTCGCCGAGACGTAGCCCGGCAGCCTGGACATCACCGCCTCAGTGGCCTCGACCAGCAGGTCGACGAGCCGCTGCTGATTCTCCGGCGCGACGGTGAAGACATTGATGAGCGTAACGACGTCCTGGTCCTTCGAGATGCGCGCCACTGGTGATCCTCCGTATGGTCGGTGAAGACCGACTTCCTCCTCACCATGGTAACTCTCAAGCCTGTCACCACCGGCGAGCTGCGCCTGTGCCAAGATCCCGAAGATGACGTCGTCTTGGAAACCGCCGTCCGGCGCGGGTCGCGGCGGGGCTGCCGCGGGGAGAGCTGGCCCAGCGGGCGGGCATCGAGCCGGTACGCGGGACGTCGACCCGTGGGGGCCGACCGATCTCAAATCGGCACGGCGTTCGCGCCACCCCGAGCCGCCGGCCCGACGATGCCCGCGCGGAAGAGCCTACCCGCTGAGCTGGGTGAGGGTGAAGGCGACCAGGAAGCCGGTGGCGGTGATCAGGCCGATGAAGTGGGGCGCCTGGTCGAACGCCTCGGGGATCATCGTCTCCGCCAGCGTGGCCAGGACCCCGCCGGCGGCCAGGGCGGTCGTCGCCGCGACGACCGCGGGCGAGAAGCCGCCGAAGACGGCGTAGCCGAGCAGCGCCGCCACGCCGGAGAGGACCGCGATACCGCTCCAGATGCCGAAGATGTAGCCGGCCGATCGGCCGGCCTGCTTCATGCCGGCCGCGCTCGAGAGGCCCTCGGGGACATTCGCGAGGAAGAACCCCGCGACGGCAACCGCGCTTACCGCGCCCCCGTCGGCCAGGCTGAGGCCGACGGCGATCGACTCCGGGACGCCGTCCAGCAGCGCGCCGACGGCGATCGCGAGCCCGCTGCCGGGCATGTCGGCCTCGGCCGGCTGCTCGACGCAGCCGCCGCACCGCTTGCGGTGCTCCGCCCCGCGCCGCGACAGGTACCAGTTGACCGCGCTGAACAGGGCCGCGCCCCCGAGGAAGCCGGCGGTCGCCGGCCCGAAGCCGCCCTCTGTGTAGGCTTCTTCGAGCAGCTCGAAGGACAGGACCGAGATCAGCACCCCGGCGCCGAAGCCCATGATCGCCGCGATCAGGCGATGTGGGAGGTCGGTGAAGTAGGCAATCGCCGCCCCCAGGACCAGCGCCGACCCGGCGACCAGGCCCCAGAAGGCTGCCTGCGACCAGAGTGGCACCATCGAGCGAGCTCCTCCTCGGCGTCGAGCGCAGAGAGCTTAGCGCAGCGGGCAGGTACACGTCGCGCTGAACCTTGCTTCATCGTCCTACCGCTGGACCGCCCTGACGAGATCGCCGATGAGATCGCCCAGTTCGCAAGCTCGCTCGACCTGGAGACCTGAGCGCCGGCCTCCGGTTCGGGTCGATCAGACGAGGCGGTGCAGCAGGCGGGTGGTGGCGGCGACGCCGAGGCCGTAGGCGACGTGGGCGCCGAAGCGGTGGGCGTGCTGGCCGGGCGGGTAGGTCGTCGGGCCTTCGGCGAGGCCCAGCAGAGAGACGCCCAGCTCGTCGCCGAAGAGCCACAGGCCGATCCCGAAGAAGGCGCCGCCTCTGAGGTCCAGGAGCGGGCCGGCACCGCGGAGGGCCCCGTACAGACCGCCCGTCAGGGCGCCGTAGCCGTAGTGGACGAGGTAGCTCAGCGTCGTCTTGGTCTCCCCGTCCGGCTCGGCGCCGGCCAGCGCCCGGTAGCCGATCCGGCCCAGGGCGGCCGTCGAGGACTCGTCATCCCGATGCTGCTTGCCGACGAGGGAGATCGAGTCGAGCGCTCCCGGCTCGTCGCTCGTCTCCTGGCGCGGATCCTGGCCGACCAGAGCCGTGGCCGCCTGCCAGTAGTAGCCCATCGCGATCGTGCCGGCGATCCCGCCGATGGTCCCGAGGACGAGCCCCTTCCAGCGGTTCGGTCGAAAAGCGTCCACACTGCCCTCCTCGTCGGTCTACGCCGAAACGGCGGGTGGATTGGGCTGCAAGAGCTGTGCCGCCATTGCAGTCTTCTGTAGTGGCATGACATGTGGCCGAATCGGCAACGATACGCTACACTGATCCAAGGGCGGTGGATCCGCCGGGGGAGTCGGATGTCGGCTGGCGGGTCGTTGGACGTCGTGTTGCGGGCGGCGCGGGTTGGGGCGGGGCTGTCGCAGGG
>JACCZL010000390.1 GCA_013695975.1 Chloroflexota bacterium | reverse complement strand
GTCTGGCCGCGGCCGCTTTGCCGGCCCTTGCGGTGGCCCTCGCCGGCTGGCAACGGTCGGCGCTGACCGGCACGGGCGCAGTGGCCGCGGTCGTCGTTGGGACGCTGGTCTTCGGGCTCGGCGGGCTCGCAGCCGGCGCCGCGCTGGTCGCCTTCTTCGTCTCGGGGAGCTGGCTCTCGCGACGGAGGCGAGTGGCTGGAGAGCTGGTCGCGGCGAAGGGGCACCGTCGCGACTCGGTTCAGGTGCTGGCGAATGGCGGGGCGGCGGCCTGTGCCGCGATCCTGCTATCGACGGGTCTGGCGCGCGCTCGGGGCGCCATGCTGGGCGCCCTCGCTGCCGCGGCCGCCGACACCTGGGCGAGCGAGATCGGCGTCCGAAGTCCGACGCCACCGCGGCTGATTACGACCGGACGGCGGGTGCCACCGGGCACCTCCGGCGGCGTGACCCGCTGGGGCTGGCTCGCCTCCGCCAGCGGAGCCACGTTCGTCGCCGCCGCCTACCTGCTGGCTGGACGGGGCAAGGACTGGCGTGCCACGCTCCTGTCAGCGCTCCTCGGAGGGCTGCTCGGCTCGTTGGCGGACTCGCTCGTCGGCGCCACCCTCCAGGCGTCGTATCGGTGTGACCGCTGCGGCCAGCGCTCGGAGTCGCGTCGACATGCCTGCGACCAGGGTGGGGCAATGCAACTGGCGTGGGGCCGGGCCTGGATGACGAACGACGCCGTCAATTTCGTCGCCACGACGCTGGGCGCGGCGGTTGGGGCCGCCGTCTGGACTGATCGAGGCTGTGCTACACTCGGGCCGGCGTCGGCCCCGCGGGGTCGCCGCTCGGACTGACGTCGAGGGGAGGCTGTCGGCATGCCGAAGGTCTACGTAACTCGTGACATCTATCCCGAAGCACTCGAGATTCTTCGCCGTGGGCTCGAGGTCGCGGTGTGGGACGAGGATCGGGCGATCCCGCGCGACGTCCTGCTGCGCGAGATCGGCGACGCGGACGCCGTCTTGACCCTGCTGACCGAGAAGGTCGATCAGGAGTTCCTCGACCACACTCCGAAGGCTAAAATCGTCGCCAATATGGCGGTCGGCTTCGACAATATCGACGTCCCCGCCTGCACCCGCCGCAAGGTCGTGGTCACGAACACGCCAGGCGTGCTGACCGAAACTACGGCCGACTTCGCATTTGCCCTGCTGATGGCGGTAGCGCGCTTCGTCGTGCCGGGAGTGGGGTATGTCCGCGACGGCAAGTGGGAGTCCTGGAGCCCGAGCCTCTTCGTCGGACGCGACATCCACCACGCGACCCTCGGGATCGTCGGCCTCGGTCGGATCGGCCAGGAGATGGCCAAGCGCGGGCGCGGCTTCGACATGGAGATCGTCTACTACGACGTCTACCGCCGCGAGGACCTCGAGCAGCAGCACGGCTGGCGCTATGCCGAGCTCGACGACCTCCTCGTGGAGGCCGACTTCGTGACCGTTCACGTCGACTTGAACGATCACACCCGCAAGTTGTTTTCGACCGAGGCGTTCAGGAAGATGAAGAAAACGGCCTACCTGATCAACGCCGCCCGCGGCCCGATCATCGACCTTGACGCCCTCTACCAGGCCCTCAAGAGCGGCGAGATCGGCGGAGCTGGACTCGACGTTACGGATCCCGAGCCGATCCCAGCCGACCATCCGATCCTGCAGCTCGAGAACGCCGTCGTCTGCCCCCACATCGCCAGCGCCAGCCTCCAGACCCGCACCAAGATGGCGATCCTGGCCGCCGAAAACGTCGTCGCCGTCCTCCGAGGGGATCGACCCAAGACGCCGGTCAACCCCGAAGTCCTGGATTCGTAGGGGCGGGCCCCTACGAGGGCGACTTGACGATCCGCTGGATGACGGCGTAGTCGAGCGCCGGCGGCGTCAACTGGCGCCCTTCGTTGCGACGCTGGGGATCCGGATACCAGAGCATGTACGGACGTCCGAAGCCGCCGGGGGTGGCGTGCGGACCCCACTCGCCACCCGACGGGTTCCGCGGATCGCCGAACAGCGAGTACTCGAACACCTTGCCCTCGGGGGCTGGCCAGGGACGCCCGCCGACGAAGGTCGCCGGAACGTCGTTGTCGACGAACCAGACGACCGTCCGGACGTGCCAGACATCTGGTCGGGCGGCGTCGGGGCCCATGACCAGCTCGTACTTGAAAGCGGGATAGCTCCAGACTTCCTCGCCGATCAGGCGGAAGGTGAAGACCATCCCCTTACGCTGGTCGCCCATCCAGCCGATCAGCGTTTTGTGAAAGTCGACCGGGGTCATCTCCTGGTCTTCGTGTCCGACCGCCCAGAGCGCCGCGTCGGCGAAGTGCCAAGAGGTCAGTAGCCCTTTCTGATCGGCGACTGAGAAGGTGATGCCGTTGATGACGCGCGGCTCGGTCGGCTCGGGCTCGAGCAAGGCCGCCGCGGCCCAGCCGTTGCAATGGCCGGCCCATCGCAAGCCCGCGAAGAGGAGCTCCGCCTCCTCCCACTCCATCGTGCGCGGGTCTGGTTGGCCGAGGCTTTGAGTCAGGCGGTCGTACTTGGCGAGCGGGCCGCTGAGATCAAAGAGTCGGGGCCCACCGGCCTGGTTGTTGGCCGGCCACCACCAGCCGGACCAGGGGTAGCGGTCGGCCTCACCCGCCGAGCGCGGTGGCAGCTCGGCCCGCCTGGCGATCTCCGGCGCCCGAACGGTCTCAAGAAAGCTCAGCAGCTCGGCCCGCTCCCTGACCGGATCCCAGCGCAGTGTCCCGAACTGAAAGAGCTGCGCCACCCGATCGCCGGCCATGAAGCGCCGACTGACTGGGTAGCCCAGCGTGATAAGCCCACCGTGGCGACGGAACTCGTCCCACAGGGGGATCCCCGCTTCGTTGGCGACGCGGTAGCCGGCCCCGTTCTGACCTGGCGCCGCCTGCGTAAAGAAGTAGCCGTTCGGGATCGGGAAGTCCTCGAGCGGCGAGGAGGCCCCACGCTGGGCGAGCGCCGCATCCGGCGCGGCAAGAACGATGATAGCCAGGAGCAGGGGCAGGAGCCGCGTGATTGGGCGTGGCATCGACAGGATGATACGAGATACGCGAGCGTCGGAGGAGAGTAAGCCAGATTCTGTTTTAGGCGACCATCTATCTGCTTGCCCCCGGCCTTACGGAACGCGGGCGAGCCCCCGATCACTCGGGGTGCCCCCTACCCCGGCCTCGGCGAGCAGCGTCGACGGCCGTGCTTGGGGTTGCAGCGGGGAGGATTACCCGTTTCACTCCCGAACCCCGAAGGGTCGGGCCTACGTCTCTGTGGCTCTAGCTACCGGTTACCCGGCCTCGGCTTACGCCGAGCACCCTGCTCTGCGCTGTCTGGACTTTCCTCCCACCCCGACAAGCAGGACGGGCGGCCGCCCTTCCTCCGACGACGCGCAGAGGAGATTATACCTGGTGACGCATCCGACGCGCTGCCGTTCGGGCGATGATGACGGCGGCGGGAAGGAGAAGGGGGACCATCGCGAAGCAGACCGTCGGCTGCTCGCCACTCGGCTGCTGTTGCAACACCTGTTGTCCGAGCGCGAGCAGCGCGGTGGCGACCTCAGCCACGTTCGCCTCCTACTTTTTCAGCGTCAGGGTTGCCGCGGGGATGAACGCTCCCTGGCTCGCGTATGCCAGGATACTCACCTGTTGGGCGATCGCGCCAGCCACCGCCCGGAAGGCCTCGCTCTCGATCGAGGTGGGGTCCGTGATCACAACTGGTCGTCCCTCGTCGCCGCCCTCGCGCACCTTCTGCTGCAAGGGGACCTTGCCCAGGAATGGAACGCCGAAGTGCCGTGCGATGCGTTCGCCGCCGCCATTGCCGAAGATCTCGTGGCGCGCGTCGCAGTTCGAGCAGACAAAGTAGCTCATGTTCTCGATCACGCCGATCACGGGGACTTCGAGCCGCTGGAACATCGCCATCCCCTTGCCGACGTCCTGGAGCGCGACGTCCTGCGGGGTAGTGACGATCACGACGCCGGACAGCGGGATGAGCTGCGACAGGCTCAGCGGGGCGTCACCCGTGCCGGGTGGAAGGTCGATGACCAGATAGTCCAGCTCACCCCAGTCGATGTCGCGGAGGAACTGCTGGATCGCCCCGTGTACCATCGGCCCGCGCCAGATGACCGGGTTGTCGTCGTCGGTGAAGAAGCCGATCGAGATCAGCTTGATCCCGTAGCTCCGGGCGGGCACGATCTTGCCGCCCTCACTGTAGAGCTGCGGCTTGTTCTTGATCCCCATCATCAATGGGACGTTGGGTCCGTAGATGTCGGCGTCCATCAAACCGACTTTGGCGCCCGACTCGGCCAGTGCCAGGGCGACGTTCACGCTGGTCGTCGACTTGCCAACCCCGCCCTTGCCGCTGGCGACGGCGATGGCGTTCTTGACCCGTGGGATGAGCTGCTCGCCCGCGCCGGTCCGTCCGGAGGTCGTCTGCGCACGCATGTCGATGCTGACCTGCTTCACCCAGGGCAAGCGGCGAACGGCGTCCTCCGACCACTGCTTCATGCTGTCCTTGACCGGGCACGCTGGGGTCGTTAGGACCACGGCAAAATCGACGCGATCGCCCTCGATCTT
>JACCZL010000289.1 GCA_013695975.1 Chloroflexota bacterium | reverse complement strand
GCCGAGGCCCTTCGGGCCAACGGCTTCGAGGTTAGCATCGCTCGCGATCGCGACGAAGCGCGGCAGCTGATCCTCTCCTTTGTTCCGGACGGCGCTGAGGTCCACAGCGGCTCCTCGGTGACCCTCGAAGAACTCGGTGTCACCGCCGAGATCGAACAGTCCGGCCGTTACCAGGCCCTTCGGCCACGGCTCTGGTCGATGGACCGTGAGACGCAGGGCCAGGAGATCCGCAAGCTCGGGGCCGCACCCGACGTGTGGCTCAACAGCGCCCATGCCGTGACCGAGTCAGGCGAGATCGTCATCGCCTCGGCGACCGGCAGCCAGCTCGGCCCGATCGCCAGCGGCGCGGGCAAGGTGGTCCTGGCGATCGGCGCCCAGAAGCTCGTACCGGACCTCGCGACCGGCCTGCGCCGCATCGCCGAGTACAGCTTCCCGCTCGAGGACGAGCGCTCACGAGCGGCGTACGGCTGGCCGAGCGGGATCAACAAGGTTCTGATCGTGAGCCGCGAGCTGATGCCAGCTCGGATCAGGGTCGTGCTGATCAAGGAAGCGATCGGCTTCTAGCCATGTCCGCGCAGATCCCACTGGTGGCGCCGTTGGTCGACCTCGACCGAAGGACCCGCACGACCATCCTCGCCACGGTCCTGCTCGGCCTGTTCCTCGCCGCGATCGATGGGACCGTGGTCGGGACCGCGCTTCCGCGCATCGTGACCGATCTGCGCGGCAACGATCTCTACACCTGGGCGTTCACCGCCTACCTCCTGACGGCCACGATCAGCGGCCCGATCTACGGCAAGCTGTCCGACCTGTTCGGTCGGCGGCCGGTCCTGCTCGTCGCCGTCGCCATCCTCATGGTCGGCTCGTTGCTGGCTGGGCTCGCCGCCGAGATGTGGCAGTTGATCGGTGCCCGCGCGCTCCAGGGGCTTGGCGCGGGTGCCCTCTTCCCGATCGCGCTGGCAGTCATCGCCGACCTGTTCCCGCCGTCCGAGCGGGGCAAGTATCAGGGCCTCGTCGGCGCTGTCTTCGCGGCGAGCTCGCTCGTCGGTCCGGCCGTCGGTGGTCTCGTCACCGACACCGTCGGCTGGCCATGGGTCTTCTTCCTCAACCTCCCGCTCGGCGCGGTCATCTTCGCTGTCATCTGGCGCTCGTTACCGCCAGCCCGGCCGGCGGGGGAGCGTCCCCGGATCGACTATGCGGGTGCGGCGATCCTCGTGGCGGCCCTCGTCCCGATCTTGGTCGGCCTGACCAACAGTCAGGCGGGGCAGTGGACCGATCCGGCGGTCGGCGGCCTCATCGCGCTCGGAGTCGCGCTCGCCGGCGTGTTCATCGTGGTCGAAGCGAGAGCCGCGGAGCCGATCGTGCCGCCTAGCCTGTTCCGCAACCGTTCCTTCGTGGTCGCCGTCGGCGCGACCTTCCTGACCTCGATGGCGTTCTTCGCCACGGTCGTCTTCCTGCCGCGCTGGTTCCAGGTCGTCGGTGGCGCGAGTGCCTCGGCCTCGGGCTATCAGATCTTGCCCCTGGTTGGGGCGGTCAGCCTGAGCGCCATCGGGGCCGGTCAGATCGCGGCCCGGACCGGGCGGGTGAAGGCGCTGGCCCTGGCGGCGCCGCTGCTGCTGGCGGCCGGGCTGTACGCGTTGTCGAACCTGCAGCCCGATACGGCCGCACCGCTGCTCTGGGCGGCGATGGCCGTGGCCGGGATGGGCGTTGGGCCGGCCTTCGCGATCTTCATCCTGGTCGTGCAGAACTCGGTACCGGTCGAGCGGCTGGGGACGGCGACGAGCAACGTCACGCTCTTCCAGCAGCTCGGCGGCACGGTCGGGCTGGCAGTTGCGGGAACCGTCTTCGGGGCGCGCTTCATCGAGCAGGTGCCGCGTGAGCTGGCGGCGCTCGCGCTGCCGGCCTCTGTCGCGGCTGAGCTGTCGCGGATCAACGGCGGGCGCGTTGTCGAGACCCTTGGCGGCGTGGGCAACCCGGGGTCGGCGATCCTGGCCGCCCTGCCCCCAGCTATGCAGTCGGAGGTGGAACCCTTCCTGCCGGCGATCGTCGGCGCGGTCCACCAGGCGTTCACGTTCGCGACCGCGGGGACGTTCTTGATCGGCGTCGTCGCGTCCTTGGGGGCGACCCTGATCGTCACCTTCCTGCAGGAGGCGCAGGTCTACCGTGCCGGGCGGTCCGAACGCCGGATGAGCGTCGGGGAGCGAAGGAGCGATGGAGATGGCAGACCTGCGC
>JACCZL010000283.1 GCA_013695975.1 Chloroflexota bacterium | reverse complement strand
GCCCCAGGCCGGGCGAGAGCATCCCGCGCCCCAGCCCCAGCCGCGCGTCCAGCGGCGCGGTCCCGCCATGGCAGTCATCGCAACCGTACTAGGCGCGCCGCGGCGTGTACTCCCCCACCAGCCCCTGCAGCTCCCGCTTGCGGGCCGGCTCCATCAGCCGCATCGGCTGCTGGCAGCCCGCGCAGACCGGCGGCGCGCTCGACTCGGCCGCCGCGATCGCCGCCACGGCCTGCTCGACGACCGGCCCGAGGACGCGGCGGCTCAGGTCCTGGAGCTGCTGCTCGATCCCGTCCAGGTCGCTGGTCACCAACGCCCGCCCGACCCGCCGCAACTCCCCGCTGAAGACCGCGCCCAACTCCGCTATGATCGTCTCGGACAGTCCCGTGCAGTCCATCGGTACCCTCCGCGGGCGCCCGGGGCGCTCCACCGCCCCTGCCCGCTGGGGGGGGTACCACGTTCTGTCAGCCCCCTTCACCCACCATACCTGCCATCCACCTGCCCTCACATTAGTGAGGCGCGCCCGTCTTCCCAGGGTGCGGGTCATGCTTTTGCGCCGCTGGGTGAGGGCCCCTGCCAAGGTGAGGACTCAAGTCAACAGCAGCGCTCCTGGCAGACTCAGGGACCATGGCACGAAACTATGACCCGCACCCGTCTTCCCATTCTTCGACAATGCGCGCTACTTGTTCGGCACACGAGCTGCCGCGCGAGATGCCGATGCAGGGGGCGTCGAATGGAAGCTCCCGTATCGCGCCCCATGAGGCCGCGAATCAGCCTCCTTAGGCATGGTTCAAACGTGCTTGACAGTCTGGAAATCGAGCCGAGTGCTCGACCAGGTAGGGGCGGTTCGGGAACCGCCCCTACACAAGGCCCGAGTGTCAAGCTCAACCGGGCCAGTTTGAACCATGCCTTAGCCTTGCTTCCCGGCGTTCGGCGCTGGTAGACTCGGCCGTGCCGATCCGCGATTTCTTTCGTCGCGAGCACCGTGAGGGCGAGGGGGCGCCTGGCGGTCCAGACATCCCCGAGAACCTGTGGATCCGCTGTGAGAACGAGCGGTGCAAAGAGCTGATTTATACCCGCGAGTTCGAGAAGAACCTGCGGGTCTGCCAGAAATGCCACCACCACGCTCGCCTCGGCGCCCGCGAGCGGATCGCCCAGCTCCTCGATCCGGACAGTTTCCGTGAGGAGGACGCCGATGTCCGACCGGCCGACCCGCTCGGCTTCGCGAGCGCCGGCCAGTCGTATCGCGACAAGCTGGCCGAGACCCAGCAAAAAACGGGCTTGCCCGAGGCGATCGTCTGCGGCAGTGGGCGGATCGAGGACGTCTCGCTCCGGGTGGCGGTCGCCGACTTCGCCTTCCTGGGGGCCAGTATGGGCTCGGTCGTCGGCGAAAAGGTCGCCCGCGCCGTCGAGCGCTCGATCGAGAGCCGCCTGCCGTTCCTGGCGGTCTCCTCGTCGGGCGGGGCGCGGATGCACGAGGGGATCTTTTCGCTGATGCAGATGGCCAAGACGACCGCCCTCATCGGCAGGCTGGACCAGGCCAGGGTGCCGTTTATCTCGCTGCTGACCGATCCGACGACTGGCGGGGTGACCGCCAGCTTCGCCGGCCTGGGCGACGTGATCCTGGCCGAGCCGGGCGCCCTGGTCGGCTTCGCCGGGCCACGGGTGATCGAGCAGATCACCAAGCAGAAGCTCCCGCCAGGCACCCAGCGGGCCGAGTTTCAGCTCGAGCACGGGATGCTCGACGCCGTCGTCCATCGCCGCGATCTACGGCCGACAGTCGCGCGGTTGCTGCGGCTCTACGGCGGGGGTCCCCGCGCCGGTTGGGCCCACTCAGCCAACGGGAAAGGGGTCTGATCCTGCCGAGCACCGAGGACCGCCTCAGGCTCAAGCCGGAAGACAGCCCGGCCGACGCCACGAGCAGGCGTGGCGCCCGCCCGGCAACGGCGCCGCTGGCGCATGCTGGCGCCGTGGTCGAGCGCCCGCCGAGCGCGCTCACGCCGTGGGAGCAGGTCCAGCTTGCCCGCCATCCGGAGCGACCCTACACCCTCGACTACATCGGCGCCCTCTTCGAGGAGCTGGTCGAGCTGCACGGCGACCGTCTCTTCGGCGACGATCCGGCCATCGTCGGCGGCCCAGCCCGCTTCGAGGGTCGATCGGTGATGGTGCTGGGCCATCAGAAGGGTCGCGAC
The DNA here is from genome assembly GCA_013695975.1 of Chloroflexota bacterium. Classification (GTDB taxonomy): domain Bacteria; phylum Chloroflexota; class UBA6077; order UBA6077; family JACCZL01; genus JACCZL01. The sequence goes on along the minus strand of JACCZL010000283.1, from coordinate 1,299 downwards.
ACAAAGGAGAACGCCCACCGCCGCTTCGGCATGCCCCGGCCGGAGGGCTACCGCAAGGCCCTGCGGCTGATGAAGCAGGCCGAGAAATTCGGGCTGCCGATCATCTCGCTGGTCGATACGCCGGGCGCCGACCCGACCCTGCCCTCGGAGGAGCGCGGTCAGGCCCTGGCCATCGCGGCCAATCTGCTCGAGATGGCCCGTTTGCGGACGCCGACCATCGCCGCCATCATCGGCGAGGGCGGCAGCGGCGGCGCCCTCGCAATCGCCGTGGCCGACCGCGTCCTGATGCTGGAGCACGCGATCTACTCGGTGGTCACGCCGGAGGGCTGCGCCTCGATCCTCTGGAAGGACGTCGGCCTGGCCCCCGAGGCCGCCGCGTCGATGAAGATCACCGCTGACGACATGGCTCGCTTCGGCATCGTCGACGGCATCGTGCCCGAGCCGGCGGGCGGGGCCCACACCGACCCAGCCACCGCCGCCCGTGCGCTCGGGGACGCCCTCCGCTGCACCCTGGAGGAGCTGGACCGAGTCTACGGAGTCGGCGAGGCGCTCGACGCCGAGCGCCTGCTACACGACCGATTCGCCAGGTATCGGCGGGTCGGCGCCATTGATGGGAGTGACGAATGAAGAAGCTCGCCACGATACCGACCGGAGCGCTGCTCCAGCGGCTTACCCTCGTCGCGCTGTTCCTGCTCGCCGGCTACGGCGCGGCCGCCTGGCTGGCGCCCCTCGGCGAGGCGCTCGCCCAGGAGTCGTCGGCCGACCCGAGGACGGTGTCGTTAACCGAGGCCGACCTGCGACCAGGCTTCAAGCTCAACCCGGACCCGGAAAAGACGAAGTATGGCGAGCGCGAGGGCGGGATCCTGGTGTACGAGGCCGACTTCACTCGCGACCGGACCCAGCGGAACCTGGACGACGGCCCCATCGAGATCAAGTCGCTGGTCGCCCGGACTCGCAACACCCAGCAGGCCAACGAGCAGTTCACCAGCTCCCGACGGGCGCTGCTCGACGCCTCGGCCGGTTGGTCCGAGACGACGGTCCCCAAGTTGGGCGACGAGTCGACCGGCCTGTCGGTGCGCGGCAGCGCCGCCGAGGGACCGGCGGTGGCCCACCTGTTCCTGATGCGCAAGGGGGTGATGATCGTCGGCATCACGATCGCGGGGCTCGAGAAGTCGACCCAGATGGGCGAGGCGGAATCGCTGGCTGCCATCGTCCTGCGGCGGATCGACCCGTCGGTAGCCAACCAGCGCGCCCCTGACGTCGCGCGCGTCCTGGGCACCCCGCCGGCCAGCCCCGGCC
>JACCZL010000274.1 GCA_013695975.1 Chloroflexota bacterium | reverse complement strand
CGGAAGCTCCTTCATCGCCGTGAGGAACACCAGCGCCGCGCCGGCCAGGACGCCCGGTCTCACCAGCGGCAGCGTGACGGTGACCAACACGGCGATCGGACCGCGCCCGAGACTGCGAGCGGCGGCTTCGAGATTCGGGCTGATCTGCAGGACTGATGTGCGAATGGCGCCGACCGCCTGGGGAAGAAAGCGGACGACGTAGGCAAAGACGAGCAGCCAGAGCGTCTGGTAGATCGGCCTGGCGTAGTTGGCTCCCAGGAACACGAGCGCCAGCGCGATCACGATCCCCGGCAAGGCGTAGCCGGCATAGGCTGAGCGCTCGACGAGTCGCGCCAGCCGGCTCGGGTAGCGGACCGAAAGCACGGCCAACGGAAGCGCGGCCAGCGCGGCGGCGAGCGCGGCCAGGGTGGAAGCCTGGAGGGCGTTCCAGGCAGGCCCCCACACCAGGTCGACGGGATTACCCTGTCGCAGACTGACGACCAGCCAGTAGAGCAGCACGCCGAGCGGAAGGACCAGCGCGACGCCGACGACCGTGGCGCAAAAGAGGACCGCGGGCCACCGCCAGGGGCCGAGTCGTACGCGCCGGCTGCGCTGGGCCACGCCGGGGGCGACGCGGTGATAGCGTGCTCGCCCACCAACCGTCGACTCCAGGGCCAGAACCGCCGCGGTCAGCCCGACCAGCATCAGCGCGAGGGCCGCCGCGCCGCTCCGATCGAGCGAGCCCTGGTACTGCAGGTAGATCGCTCGGGTAAAGGAGTCGAACTGGAGCAGGGACACCGCCCCGAAGTCGCTCAGGGTGTAGAGGGCGACGAGCAGGGCGCCCGCGGCAATCGCCGGTCGAAGCTGTGGCAAGACCACACCGGCGAAGGTCCGCCACGGTCCTCTGCCGAGGCTCCGCGAGGCCTCCTCCAGCGCGGGGTCGAGTCGAGTTAGGCCCGCTCGGGCGCCGAGCAGGAGGTATGGATAGGTCGCCAAGCCCAGGGCGATGGTCGCTCCCCCAAAGCCGTACATCTCCGGCAGCCGCTCGACGCCGAGGGGCGCGAGGGCCTGCTGGAGGAGGCCGCGAGGCCCGAGCGCCGACACGAGCGCCAGGGCGCCGACGTAGGTGGGCAGGACCAGCGGCAGCGTGGTCGCGACTGACCAGAACGCGCGTCCAGGCAAGTCGGTGCGAGCGAGGAGCCAGGCGAGCGGCAGGGCGATCAGGGCGCTGAGGCTGGTGACCGCGGCCGCGAGCCCGATAGTGCTCGCCAAGAGCTGCAGCGTCCGCGGCCGAACCAGCATGGTCCAGATGCTCGCGTCAGAGCCGAGCGTCCTCGCCAGGAGGTAGGCAAGCGGAAGGAGCATCGCGCCGGCGACGATCGTGGCCGGTACGAGCAGCGCGAGCGGCGGCCGCTGGCGTCGCGTTGCCCCGACTCTCCGTTTCCAGCCCCACGTCGATGGCGCGAATCCCCGGCGGCTGTTCCTGTCGGTCCGCGCGACAGCCATGAAGCCTGCGAGTACTCCAGCTCTGGTGGCCGATCGCGCCGTGCAACGAGTGGCGACCGGCGCTGGTTTGTTGACCGCTTGTATTCATAGCATACTGGTCAGAATCTGGAAGGCGCTGTCGTCTCTGGCAAGCGGCCAATGCGGCGGGTGCTGGGAGGAATCACGATGCTGACGATGTCGGCTGAGGCACTGAGCGAGGTCACGACGCGGATCTTTCGCGCGGCCGGCGCACCGGACGATGTGGCGAGTCTGGTCGCCTACTCGTTGGTTGATGCAAATCTGGCCGGTCACGATTCCCACGGCGTCATCCGCATTCCGACGTACATCGAGCAGATTGCAGAGGGCGACCTTGTGCCGTCCGCGCGGCCGCGCATCGAAGGCGATCGAGCCGGCCTGATCACGGTCGACGGGGCCTGGGCGTTCGGCCAGTACGCGGCGCACGTCTGCATGGATCTGGCGTCGAGCCGGGCCAAGGAGCAACACGTCGCGATCGTGACGCTGGTCAGGGCGAACCACATCGGGCGGCTCGGCGAGTGGGCCGAGGAGGCCGCGCGGGCCGGCGTGGTCGGCATGGTCGCGACGTCCTGGGGCGGTGGGCCGTACGCCGCGACACCCTACGGCGGGGCCGGCAAGGTCCTGAGCACCAATCCGATCGCCTTCGGGATCCCGCTCGGCGAGGGACCGCCGTTCGTCCTCGACTACGCGACGACGGCCGTGGCCGAGGGCAAGCTGCGGGTAGCCCGTGCTAAGCAGGCCAAAGTTCCTGACGGGTGGATCGTCGACAAGGACGGCCGCCCGACGAACGAGCCCGAAGACTTCTATGCCGGCGGGATGCTGCTGCCGTTCGGCGGCCACAAGGGCTACGCCCTCGCGATGGTGGTGGAACTCCTGTCGGTTGCCCTGACCGGCGCCGACGCCGCTCGCGACGACAAGGGGCGGCGCAACGGCGCCGTGTTCCTGGCGATCGACCCGTCCGCCGTCCGCCCGCTCGACGAGTTCCGACGGGCAGCCACCGAGATCAACGCTCGCGTCACCGGCGTCCCGCCCGCGCCTGGTTTCGACAGTGTCCTGATCCCCGGTGAAGTCGAAGCCCGCAGTCGCGAGGTCCGTCGAACCGAGGGCATCCCCGTGGCGGAGTCGACCTGGGAGGCGATCCAGGCCGCGGGGCAGAGCGTCGGCGCCCACATCAGCGTGTGAGGCTTCCTGGGAGCGCGGGCGGGACGACCGCGCTCCCAGACCGCTACACTGAGCTCCTAAGCAACCGAGTCGGAGGGATCGCCATGTCCGTAGCAACGCCGATCCGTGAGCAGCAAGAGCACTACGAGGCGATCCGGACGGCAGTCCGCGAGATCTGCAAGGACTATCCGGACCCGTACTGGCGCGAGCTGGACAAGGGCCAGGAATATCCCGAGCAGTTCGTACGGGCCCTGACCGAGGCTGGCTGGCTGGCGGCGCTGATCCCTGATGAGTACGGCGGGTCGGGCCTCGGTATCACGGAGGCCAGCATTATCCTCGAAGAGATCAATCGCTCCGGCGGCAACGCGGCGGCCTGCCACGCTCAGATGTACATCATGGGGACGCTGCTCAAGCATGGCAGTGAAGAGCAGAAGCGCCGATACTTGCCGCGGATCGCGAGTGGCGAGCTGCGACTCCAGGCGTTCGGCGTCACCGAGCCGAACGCCGGCTCGGAGACCACCCGCATCGAGACGACCGCCGTGCGCCAGGGCGATCACTACGTCGTCAATGGGCAAAAGATCTGGACCTCGCGTATCCGTCAGTCCGATCTGATGCTGCTGCTGGCGCGGACGACGCCGTACGACGAGCTCGAGGACAAGACGAGAGGGCTGTCAGTCTTTCTGGTCGACCTGCGCCAGGCCGGGGAG
>JACCZL010000265.1 GCA_013695975.1 Chloroflexota bacterium | reverse complement strand
GATTCGGCAGGACCTCTACGTGGTCGGCGCGGAGCAGGACCACATCGTCCCCTGGCAGGGCGCCTGGCAGATCAGCCGACTTGCGAATGGGAAGACGCGCTACGTGCTGGCGGCCAGCGGGCACATCGCCGGCGTGATCAGCCCGCCGAGCAAGGGCCGCGGCTACTGGGTCAACGAGAAGCGAGCGGCGAGCCCGGAGGCATGGCTCAATCGCGCCGAGCGGCGCGACGGGAGCTGGTGGTCCGATTGGCTGGAGTGGCTGCGCCCACGCTCGGGCAAGCAGGTCGCTCCGCCCGCGCTGGGCAGCTCGGCCCACCCCCCGATCGCCCCCGCGCCAGGGACCTACGTGCTGGAGAAGTGACGCCGGGCGCGGCTCGGCCGCCGTCCCTTCTCGAATTCAACTGTGCTCACGTTTCAGCGTCGCTTCACACTGCTCCGGGGCGTCGCGCCTAGGATGCGGCGACGCGGCGGGCAGCGGCCTCGATGCCTTCGAGCGCGCGGTCGACGTCGGCCATGGTGTGGGCGGCGGAGAAACCGTGGTGCCACATCGTGTGGAAGTAGACGCCTTCCTCGAGCGCGGCGCCGTAGAAGCGGGTCGCCAGGTCGCGGTCGTAGCGGGCGGCCTCGCGGTAATTGGTCGGCTCGGCGTCCAGGCCGAACAGCAGGCAGAAGCGGGCGCCGACCGCCTGGACCCAGACTGGCAGGCCGGCCCGCTCGAACGCGTCGCCCAGGCCGGGATAGAAGCGCTTGCCCAGGCCGTCCAGGTGGGCCCAGAACTCGGGCGTCCGTGCCAGCTCGAGGAAGGCGTTGGCCGCCAGGATCGCGATCGGGTGGGCGTTGAAGGTCCCGCTGTGGACGGCCCCGCCGAGCGGCGAGACGGCCCCCATCACCTCGCGGCTCCCCACGAAGGCGCTCAGCGCCGTCCCGCCGCCAAGGGCCTTGCCGAGCGTCGTCAGGTCCGGCGTCACGCCCAGGTAGCCCTGGGCGCAGTCGGGGCCGGTCCGGAAGCCGGACAGGATCTCGTCAAAGATCAGGACGATCCCGAGCTCGCGGGTCAGCGCCCGCATCGCCTCGAGATAGCCCGGCCGTGGCAGGATCGCGCCTGAGTTGTAGTTGATTGGCTCGACGATCACCGCGGCGATCTCGTCGGCGCGGGCGCGGAGGGTTTGCTCGAGGGCGTCGAGGTCGTTGAAGGGGAGGACGATCACAAATTGTTGCAGCTCGGGTGGGATGCCAGCGCTCTCGACGTACGGCTCGGGCGCGTCGGCCGGCCCGGCCCGATCGAGCGGCGGCCAGGCGCTGTAGCCGAGATAGTCGTGGTAGCCGTGGAAGTGACCCTCGAACTTCACGACGACGTGCTTGCCGGTGTAGACGCGGGCCGTGCGGATCGCGTGCCAGGTGGTCTCGGTGCCGGAGGTGGCAAAGCGGACCAGCTCGGCGCTCGGGACGAGTTCGGCGATGCGGCGGGCCGCGACGGCGTGCTCCGGCAGCTCGTGGGCGCAGAGGATGCCGCGGGCAAGGGCCTCCTCGATGGCGGCTCTGACGGCCGGATGCCCGTGGCCGAGCAAGCTGGCCCCGAAAGAAGTGCAGAAGTCGATGTACTCGCGGCCGTCGACATCATAGAGGCGGGCGCCCTCGCCCCGCGCGACGACGAACGGGCGGCCGAGGGCGGCGTTAATTCGCGCCGCGGCCGTCACCCCGCCCGGCAGGACCTGTTCAGCCTGGTTGTACAGGCGCTCGGCTCGGCTTACCGCTCGCGTCAGGGCCATCTCTGCCTCCCGTCTCCGTCAGAAGATTCGTCTCGCCGCGGGTCGTGCGTTCTCAGTCCCGCCGGTGCGCCTCGGCCGCCCCCGAGTCTACGCTCCGGAGCCGTCGGCGTTCAACTCGCGTCATCTGGTACACTTAGGCACGACGGCCGACGTGCCGTCGCATTTCATGTCCGGCGCCCTGCGCAGCAGGGTCCGCTCGAGGGCGCCGAGATCGTTGAAGGGGAGGACGATCACGAA
>JACCZL010000696.1 GCA_013695975.1 Chloroflexota bacterium | reverse complement strand
CCATGGCGTCCGTGGATCGTGTCATCGTCTGCCTCCAGTCTCCTTCAACTCCGCCTCGCGGCACCCTTGCGTCCCGCACCCAAAATCCCCCAGCGGCCATATCGAGTCGGGTCACGCCTCCCCGTTCTGACCACACCGACGAGCTCGCTCGGTCACCGTCGCTTCGCGGTCCAGGCTGAGGTCATCTCGAAGCACGACCCCGTACTCGCGAAGGACGTACCCGGCCGAGAGGCGCTCTTCGCGCACGTCGCGGAGCACGGCCTCCGGGTCACGCTCGAGCGGATCCCCGAAGCCCCCGCCACCGGCCATCACATGCTGTAAGAGATCGCCGGCCTTGACGTGTCGCAGGAATTTCGACGGTGGGACCTCACGCTCGCCGTTGGCCTTGACGAGCAGGTTCATCGCCGGCGTGCCCTCGCGGCCACCGTGCAGCCCGAACGGCAGGATCTTCTGGCGGTCGGATCGGACCGTCAGACTGGCGTCCTCGAGGAAGCGGAAGTCGCGGAGGATCGAGAGCCCGCCTCGATACTTGCCTGCCCCGCCGGTGTCCGGGACGAAGCCGTACCGCTCGATCCTGAGCGGATAGCCGACCTCGACCATCTCGACCGGGATGTTGCTGATGTTCGCGCCCAGGTTGGGCATGCCTTCGATGCCATCCCGGTCGGGCCGCCCGCCCCAGCTCCCGGACAGCAGCTCGACGAGGACGAACGGCTCGCGGTCGCGACGGTAGCCGCCGATCCCGACGATCGTCAATCCGCCGTCGGAGGCGGCCGGCACGCGGTCCGGAAGCGCCCCGGCCAGGGCGCCGAAGATGGCGTCGATGATCCGGAAGCCGGTCAGGCCGCGGGTCGCGGTGGCGGCCGGCAGGACACAGTTCACGATCGTCGCGGGTGGCGCCGTGACCGTGATCGGGCGGAAGAACCCGTCGTTCATCGGGACATCCGCCCGCATGAGCGAGCGGAGGGCGCAGTAGGTGCATGCCTTCATGAAGGAGGGGGTGCAGTTCAACGCGGCCGGAATCTGGGGCGAGGAGCCGGCGAAGTCGACGGTCACGGTATCTTCGTCGAGGGTGATCGTCACGCTGATCGGGATTGGCTCTGGACGGATACCGTCGTCGTCGATGTAGTCCGTATTCGTGTAGGTGCCGTTTGGCCAGGCTCGGAGCTCGGTCCGCGTCAGGCGCTCGCTGTAATCCATCAAGTCGTTGACGTACTCGTTGAAGGCTGCCAGGCCGTAGGTCTCAACCAGTCGCAGGAAACCGGCCTCCCCCACGTTGCAGGCCGCGACCTGCGCCCCGAAGTCGCCCATGACGATGTCCGGCACCCGAACGTTCGCGCGGATGAAGGCGTGGACCGAGCGACTCGGCTTGCCGCGTTCGTAGAACTTGACGGCCGGAATGCGCAGCCCCTCCTGGTACACTTCGTCGCAGTCCGGCGCCATGCTGCCGGGGATCTTGCCGCCGACATCCGTGTGGTGAGCCACGGTGGCGATCAAGCCGATCATCGCGCCGTCCTTGAAGACCGGCTTGAACAGGAAGATGTCCGGCAGATGCATGCCGCCGTCGAACGGGTCGTTCATCACGATCATGTCGCCGGGGTCGAGGTCGTCCTCGAAGTTCCGTAGGACGGACGCGGCAGCGTCCGGAATCGAGCCGAGCTGGTTGGGCAGGGTCAGCCCCTGAGCGATGAGCCGTCCCCTGGTGTCACAGAGGGCGGACGAGAAGTCCATCGCGCTCTTGACGGTGTCCGAATGGGACGTCCGGACGAGCGTCAGCGACATCTGATCGCCGAGCGCGGCCAGGGCCTCGCGGACCAGCTCGCGCGTGACCGCGCCGAGACGCTCCGCGCTTGGAACCTGGGTGGGGAGAGAGGACGCGGTCATGGTCGTACCTCGAGCACGATGTTCCCCAGCGAATCGCGCGCCGCGGCGCAGTACGGCGGCACCACCACGGTCGCGTCGTACTCCTCGACGATCAGCGGTCCGGGCGTCGGGGTCTGGGCGAGCTGCCCCCGTCGGATCACGGCGGTGTTGATCGAGCCGTAGCGTGGCCCGAAGTAGGCCGGGCGCGATGACGCTAGGTGTCGGCCGTCCAATCCGTCGGGCGGCGCCGCCACGCCATTGCCGGAGGGTCGTGGGGCGCGGCAGACGACGCGGAGGTTCACGATCTCGGCCCGGTTCGCCACGCGGTGACCGTAGGTCCGCTCGTGCTCGTGGTCGAAAGCATCGCGCAGTGCCCGAACGGCCGAGCTATCGAACGGACCGCCGCCGACCGGTACGGCCAGCTCGAATGACTGCCCGACGTAGCGCATCTCGACCCAGCGCTCAACCTCGACGGCGTCCGCCAGGAAGCCCCCGCGGCCGAGCTCGAGGCGACCGCGCGCTTCCAGCGCCTCGAGCTCAGTCACGAGCTCGTCCGCCTCGAGCTCGTCCGTCGCCCGCAGGAAGGTGCGGACGGCGTGGTGCTCGAGGTCGGCGCTGAGCAGCCCGAAGGCCGAGAAGAGGCCAGGGGCGGGCGGGATGACCACCCGGCCGATCTCCAGCTCACGCGCCATGCCGGCCACGTGAATCGGCCCGCTGCCTCCGAAGGCGAAGAGGGTGAAGTCGCGCGGATCGCGGCCCCGATGGGTCGAGACGGCCTTGACGGCGCGGATCATGCTGGCGTTCGCCAGCTCGTGGGCACCGTAGGCCGCGTCCAGCAGGTCCAGGCCCAGCGGATCGGCCACCCGGCGCCGGAAGGTGTCCCGCGCAAGTGTCGCGTCGATCGGCATCGTCCCGTCCAGCAGGCTGGTCGGGTTGATGTAGCCCAGGATGACGTTGACGTCCGTCATCGTCGGCTCTGTACCGCCCTGGGCATAGCAGACCGGGCCGGGCGCCGCCCCGGCGCTCCTGGGCCCGACCTTCGGGGCGCCGGCCGGATCGATCCAGACGATGCTACCACCGCCGGCGCCGACCTCCGACAGGTCGATCACCGGCAAGTTGAGCGCGTAGCCCCCGCCGGTAATCAGCCGACTCGCGAGCGAGATGCCGGCCCCGACCTCGAACTCGGATGTGAAGTCCGGTGCCGCCTTCTCGACCAGCGACGCCTTGGCGGTCGTCCCGCCCATGTCGAACGTGATGACGTTCTCCAGACCGAGCCGACGGGCCAGATCCACCGAGGCGATCACCCCCGCGGCCGGTCCGGATTCGATGATGTAGGCCGGCTTGGCCGCCGCCGCCGCGTCGGACATCACGCCGCCGTTGGACTGCATGATCAGCAGCGGAGCGTCGATCTCTCGTCGATCGAGCTGGCGCCGCAGTGACTCGAGATAATGGCGAACCACGGGCAGGACATAGGCGTTGATGACCGTGGTGCTGGTCCGCTCGTACTCGCGGATTGCCGGCAGTACCTCGTGCGAGAGCGAGACGTCCAGGCGCGGCCAGCGGGCGCGGATCATCTCGCCGACCGCCCGCTCGTGGACCGGATTGGCGTAGGCATGGAGGAACGCCACCGCGATCGACGTGATGCCCATCCCGATGAGCTGCTCGGCGGCCCGCTCTGCCTGCGCCAGGTCGAGTGGGACCAGCACCCCACCCCGCCCGTCCAGTCGCTCGTCGATCTCCAGACGATGCTGCCGCGCGACGAGCGGGGCTGGCTTGTCCCAGAAGATCTCGTAGAGCCGGGGCATCCGGAGGCGACGGAGCTCGAGCACATCGCGGAAGCCCCGCGTCGTCAAGAGGCCCGTCGGAGCGCCCTTGAACTCCAGGATGGCGTTGGTGGCGACGGTCGTCCCATGGACCAGGTCTCGTACGCCGTCAGGCGATAGGTCACGCTCGCCGAGCAGCTCGACGACGCCCTGGACGACCGCTCGTCCGAAGTCGTCGGGCGAGGACGCCACCTTGCGCGTGCTGACTCGCCCTTCGGCGTCGATCAGGACGACGTCGGTGAACGTCCCCCCAACGTCTGCGCCGATTCGGGCGCCCGTGACGGCATGACCAGTCTGCCTCACGCTCGACCCTTCTGGCCTTCAGCCACCTGTCGAGCCCGGTCGACGCGGCCCGGCCGGTGCTGACATCCGACGATCGCGCCGTCACCGCCCGCGGCCATCGAATGATCCGCCCCAAGCGTCTTCGAGATCTCCTCGGCGGCTGCCTGCACCATCGCCGCCAGGGCCCCACCTTCCTCAGCCAGAACACGCTCCGAGGGCCCGGCTACGCAGAGCGCGCCGGCCAGCCGGTTCGCGGTGTCCCAGACCGGCGCCGCGATCGACGCGAGCCCCTCCTCGGACTCGCCGCCGTCAACCGCGTACCCTCGGGCGCGGATCTCGGCCAGGTGGACGAGCATGGCCTCGAGGTCGGTGATCGTCCTGCCCGTCCGCCTCGGCAAGCCATTCGACCTGAGCAATCGGATCGCTTCGTCCGGATTCATGAAGGCCAAGAGACACTTGCCGGTGCCGGTGCAATGCAGCGGGACGAGATCGCCGATCCGGCTGGTGATCGACAGGCTGCGCCGCTCGCTCTCCGCCTTCTCGACGTAGACGGCGACGTCACCATCGATCGCCGCCAGGACGCTCGACTCGCCTGAGTGGCGGACGAGTCGCTCCATGACCGGCCGGGCCAGGTCGCGGAGATGGCGTCGACCGAGCGCCAAGTTGCCGAGTCGAGCCAGCATCAGACCGGGGCGATACTTGTCGCTGATCGGGTCGCGCGCCAGGAGCCCCAGGTGCACCAGGTTGACGACCAGGCGATGGACCGTGCTGCGCGGCAGGTTGGTCCGCGCGCTCAGCTCGCCGATCGTCAGCAGGGGCTCCTCCATCGAGAAGGCTCGGAGCAGCGCCGCGGCGCGAGCGAGCGACTGTACCTGGTAGTCAGGAGCCGGCACCGGCGTCTCCCAGATCTGACGCCGTCACACCTGCAACGGCCCAGCGACTCTGCGCTGTCCCACTGTGCGGGACGACGAGCCACATCGTGGGCGCGAGTGTAGCATCAGGCGTCGGATCTGTCAAACGGGCTATTCCCGGTGCGAATTGACCGCGCTTGGACGAGCCGGTAGCGGGGCCGCTAGACTTGTCGCATCTGAGCCTGCCGGCCCGCCCGGCCGCGAGGGGAGCCCGTGACGGCCTACCTGATTGGCCGCCTCGTCCAATCGGTCGTCCTGGTCCTTGTCGTCAGCGCCGTGATCTTCGCGATCGTCCACTCGGCGCCGGGCGGCCCGACGATCCTGAACAACCCGGACGTAGACCCGCGACTCGCCCGCGACATCTCGGAGCGCCTGGGACTGAACGATCCGCTGCCGGTCCAGTACGGACGCTGGCTCTCGAACCTGTTCCAGGGCAAGCTGGGCACGTCCTACCAGTACAGCCTGCCGGTCTCTCGCCTGGTCGCCGAGCGGATGCAGGCGACCCTGCTGCTCGGGGGCGTCGCGCTGATCGCCGCGATCGTGCTGTCGATCCCGCTCGGGATGATCTCGGCGATCCGGCGCCACTCGGCCTGGGATTACCTGGCGACGTTCATCGCCTTTGTCGGCGTCTCGGTCCCGGTGTTCTGGCTGGGCCTGATGCTGATCATCCTCTTCTCGGTGACGCTGAATGTCCTGCCATCGGCGGGCATGTTCACGATCGGTGCGCCCTTCTCGGTCGGCGACCGCCTGGCCCACCTGGTCATGCCGGCCACGGTGCTGGCGACGCTCCCGCTGGCCCAGCTCACCCGCTATGCCAGATCGGGCACGCTCGAGGTCATTCGCCAGGACTACGTGCGGACGGCCCGCGCCAAGGGGCTGCGGGAGCGCTCGGTCCTTGTCCGCCACATCCTCCGCAACGCGCTGATCCCCTTCGTGACGGTCGTGGCGGTGCTGATCCCGCGCGTGCTCGGTGGCGCGGCGATCACCGAGGCGGTCTTCGCCTGGCCGGGCATGGGCCGGCTGGCCATCGAGGCCGCCTTCACCCGCGATTACCCGCTGGTGATGGGCGTCACGATCGTCATCGCGACGTTCGTGGTGGTCTGCAACCTGCTGGCCGATCTGACCTACGGCCTGCTCGACCCTCGCATCCGGCTGGGCCGCGGATGACACGGACGGCCGTTCCCCCGTCCGTATCCGCCGCCGCCCCCACGCCGGCCGTGGGGCGTGCCAGCGTCACCGCCTATGGCCTGATGTGGCGGGCGTTCCGCAAGAACCGCCTGGCGCTCGTGGCCGCCGGCTTCCTGATCGCCGTCGCCCTGCTGGTGATCTTCGCGCCGATCATCGCCCGGCGCTCGCCCGACGAGATCGACCTGTACAGCCAGCTTGTCGGACCGTCGTCCGAGCACCTGCTGGGGACCGACGAGACCGGACGCGACGTCTGGGCGCGGCTGGTGTACGGGGCGCGCGTGTCGATGGCGGTGGGGCTGCTGGCGATGGCGATCGGCATCGTGATTGGGACGTGGGTCGGGGCCGTGGCCGGCTACGTCGGCGGCTGGACCGACGCCGTCCTGATGCGGCTGACCGACGGCATGCTGGTGGTGCCGACCTTTTTCCTTGCGCTGATCACGCTGGCCGTCTTCGGCCCGAGCGCGACCAACGTCGTGCTGGTGATCGGGCTGACCCAGTGGATGGTCGTGGCGCGGGTCGTGCGTAGCGAGGTGCTGCGGACCGTGCCCCAGGAGTTCGTCATCGCGGCGCGCGCGCTCGGGGCCCCGGACCGGCGCATCCTCTGGCGCCACGTCCTGCCGCAGGCGATGCCCTCGATCATCGTGGCGGCCTCGCTCGGCGTGGCCAACGCCATCCTGACCGAGTCGGCCCTGTCGTTCCTGGGGCTCGGCATCCAGCCACCAACGCCGACCTGGGGCAACATGCTGTCCGGGGCGCAGAATTTTATCTGGAACAAGCCAGACCTGGCCCTGTATCCTGGCCTGATGATCTTGTTGGCCGTGCTGGCCTTCAATAGCCTGGGCGACGCCGTCCGCGACGCGCTCGACCCGTTCCAAGCCCGTCGCTGAAGGCCGCCGAGGAGCAGCCGCCTCGCCCTCCCGCTGTCATCCTGAGCGGCGCCCAGTAGATCTCGCGCTCGGGTCAGGCCGCGACGCGGACAGAGGGGCCGATAGGGATGTGACTCGGCGTCACCCGTTTCTCCAGTCAGCGCTCCTCGCCACCCCCATCCTGACAGAGAGCCCCGTGAAGCTCGCTGCGAAAAATGCAAACGATGACGCGACAAGCAGGTCCCTCCGCTATCGACTGATCATGGCGCTGAGCGCCTCAACGAGTCGATGCTGGACCGCTTCTGGATAGCTTGCACCGTCCAACGATGACTGTCTCCATAAGCACGGCGAAAGTATCAGTTCAATAACCCGGGGCAAAGGGCAGTCACGGTCCGGAGGGCGTGAGCGAGGGAGGGCGAGCGGGCCGGGGCTGGTTGAGTAACGTCTACTCGGACGGTGAGGGTCGTTGCCTCGGGTGGCGCTGGGGCTGGCCTACGGGGCCAACGTCTCCGAAGGCACGCTGCTGGAGCTGGTCCGGCAGGCTGGCGTGGTGGTGTCGAGCGGGCGACGTGCATTCGCCCATGAGAAAGCAGTGCGATTTAGCGTGACTGAGTTTCCAGATCGGTATCAAAGGTTAGTTCAACGTACCGACACGCCACCGACGGGCCTACCGATTGCCGCCAATCTCCAGATCTTGATCAGCGAGGTTGTTCTTCCACCAAACTCCCCCACCTGGTTTAGCCAGCTCGTCACGTCAATCACTCGGAAGTACGGCATCAATGCCCCTGTGCGTGCTTCGGCCATGGATGTAGACCCACCCTACCGACGCACTCCTTACCCCATCGAGTAGTCACGAGAACGTACAAGAAGTCGCTGGCATCGAGCGTTCTCCGCTACGGCGCACGATTGCGGACTCAGCCGTTCGCTTGCCGAGGGCGGCTGGCGGCTGGCCGGGGGAGCGCGGCGTACTGGGAGGCGTGCCCTACCTGGTCAGGCCTACGCCGGTGCGAGTGGGACACCGAGTGCGATCGGCAGGTCGTACGACGGCCCCGACTTGCGCAGCTCGGCCGGCGCCAGGTTGACCGTCGTCCGCCGCGGCGGGAAGACGAGCCCGCTGTTGCGGATTGCCGCCCGCACCCGCTCGCGCGCCTCCTGGACCGCCGTGTCCGGCATCCCGACGATGGTGAAGTTGGATAGCCCCTGCCGGGCGATGTCGACCTCGACCTGGACCAGCTCCCCCGCCAGGCCGACCACCGCGCAGGTCAGGACCTTGGCTAGCATCCGTCCCTCCTCGGCCGGCCACCATCGTACCAGACCATCGATCGGAGAGGCCGCGCCGAGGCATCTCCATGCGCGGAAGGTGAGGCCGTGCCGGCGCCATCGTACCGCTGTCTTGGCTTGCAGATCTGAGGCAGGGAACGTTACAAACAGTTATGAACGGCGAGAGGCTGGACCTCCGCCGCGCCGAAGGAGGCTCTGAGATGGCCCGCACGGCAACGGTTCGCAGCGCTTCGCTCGCCCCGAACGAGGCAAGGCTCGCCGATGAGCTCGCCCAAGTTCTCACCCGGGGTAGCTTCACCGAGCTGACGCGCATGTTGCTGCAGCAATTCGGCGAGCCACTCAAGCGGCAGCTCGACGCCTTGCAGGAGAGTGGCATCGACCCGAATGAGCACCTCATGGTGATCCGCGCCGCGCCGCCAGATACGGACGAGCAGATCGCCGACTTCTACGCCCCCTCCAGTTGGCCCGAGCATGGCCCCACCCGGCCGTGAGCGGCCAGTGGTATCCGTCGCGGAGGCGCTACTACCGAGATGTGGCGCCGGACGACGAGATCGAGCAGGGTGACATCTTCTGGGGCGTCCCGACGCTCGTCGCTCGGCACCCCGACGTCGCCGACTCGTTCCGCCCGCCCTTCCGGGCACTGCCCGAGGCCGAGACACTGGAGCCGCCGGCGCTCTCGCGCGCCGTTACCGGCGTCAGCGTCCGCGACGATCCGGTCATCGTGATGCCGCACACGTGCGACTTCTACGGACCCGAGAAGGGGCGCCGAAATCGGGCTCGCCTCGTCGCCCGCATCCAGAAGCTCGCTGACGGGGGGATTGCCGAGCCCAAGCTGCTCCGATCGGGCGAGGGGTACAACCACGCGTACTTCCTGCCGTCGTGGCGCGATCCGCATCGCGACGTCGACGACATGTACGTGAATCTCCGGTTCATGACCTCCGTCGATGCGGCCTATCTCAGTCGCCGCCGACGCGTGGCGCGCCTCGGTCCCGCCGCGGTCATCGCGTTGCGGCGGCGAGTCACCTACTTCTTCACCGACTACGCGCCCCCGCCGGCCGAGCTCAGCGCCGCGGATTTGGCCGGCGGCCTCATCCGCCAAGACCGCGACTTGCGCGCTATCGGCTTGCCCCGCGCCGGCCCGGGATCCGTCCAGGTGGGTGACCGGCCTCCCAGCGGAGGTGCGGCGACAGCCGAGGCGTCCGGCCACGACTGAGCCCGACGGGAATCTGTACAGGATGGCACCCCGGTATTGGTGATCTTGAGGTGGACTGACCGCGACGCGGCTTGATCAGGATCGCATCACGCAGTCGATGCGGCACCTCACGCGCACGTGCGGCTGCCGACCGTACACGCGCGTGGTCCGCATCGGTCCGACCTGACGAATTGACGGTGTACGCCAGCTCTCGCGG
>JACCZL010000224.1 GCA_013695975.1 Chloroflexota bacterium | reverse complement strand
GCATCTACACTGCTGAATATTTCCTTGGGGAGCCGGGGCAAGACGCCGAAGAGCGCGTGAGTGCGCTCAAGCGCGCTACTGCTGGCCTCTACTTGCGTCGCCTGCGCTCCTTGCCGGACACTGCGGGGGGCCGCCTCTTGGAAATCGGGTGTGGCCGCGGGGAATTCTTGCTAGAGGCGCGGGCCTCGGGCTACGACGCATTCGGGCTCGAAATCTCGTCGCATGCCGCAACCGCCGCCAATCTTCGCCTCGGGTCGGAGCGAGTCTCGACAGGAACGGTGGACACGTTCTCTGATGCAGCGGAACCATTTGATGTTGTTGCCTTCGCCGACGTTGTCGAGCACGTCCGGGACCCTGTCCACTTCCTCCGTCGGGTCCATGCCTTACTTAGGCCCCGGGGTGTGGCACTGCTCATTACTCCGTCGCTAGCTAGTTGGTCTGCACGTGTTCTGGGACGCCATTGGATGGAGTACAAGCTTGAGCACCTCTTCTATTTCACGCCTCGCTCGGTCCGACTCGCGCTAGAGCGATCCGGCTTTGACAGCATCGCGATCACGCCGAATGCCAAGGTGCTCAATCTCGATTACATCCATCAGCATTTCCAGCGGTTTCCTGTGCCCTTGATCAGCCCGATGCTCGGATTCGCGAGCAAACTGGTCCCTACGCGCCTCGCCTACCACCCACTCATCCTGCCGGCGAGCGGGATGGCGGTCACGGCGAGGCGCGCCTGATTCACAGCACGTCTCCCCGCCGCCCACGCCCGACTGTCGGGTACCCTGACGATTGACGCGCGGCGCAGACGGCCGAGCTTAAGGGCCCGTCCGCCGTGCTAGCGACCTGCTCGGCGGCTCGCTGGCAACCCGTATCGCTCCAGTAGCCTGGTGGCTGGCAGCGGCACTGGCCGGAGCCGTGGGCTGGCGACTCCAGTGGTTATGGTCGCCGAGTCGACCCGAGAACTGCATGGCGAGCTCGGTTCGTAGATGGACCCGAATCGATATTTCACGAGCGCCCGAAGCCACGTCCAGGGATCCCTGGCGAATGAGACCTTCTTGCCATCTCGGAATGACCGAGACCGGTAACTCACCGGCACTTCGAGCGGCTCGTACCCCTTTCGAAAGAGCTTGATGACCAGCTCGAAATCGAAGTCGAAGCGGTTGCATTCGAGGTGGACTCCGTACAAACAATCGCGCCGAAAAACCTTGTACATCGTGAACGGGTCCTTCAGCTTTTGCCGGTACATCGTGTTTAGGAGACCAACAAAGAGGAGATGACCGACGTTCAGGAGCTCTACGAGACCGGGCTGATCGTTGAATTCCCGAATCTTCCATCCATCCACGTGGCGCGATCCCAGGACGAAGGCTCGTCGGTAGCGCTGGAGTGGGAGGAGGAGGGCATCATAGTCGTTTACATCGTACTCCTGGTCGGCGTCCTGAATCAGGATGAAGTCGCCCCTCGCGTGCCGTAAGCCTTCTCGCACGGCGTTTCCCTTCCCCCTGGGCCGGTCCTGGAACACGACGCGCACGTTCGGAAGTCCCTCATACTGACGCACGATCTCACGTGTACCGTCGGTCGAGGCACTCTCCACGACGATGATCTCCTTGACCAGGCCGGGTACCTGCTTGCGTAGCACGGCGTCCATGGTGATCGCAAACGACTCGCGCTCGTTGTAGACGGGCATAACGATCGAAAGCAGGGGCTCTTGGCGTCGCTCGACGCGATGAGCTGTGACGACCATGGCCGACGAGGGGAGCCGTAGGCGCATCCGTAGTCGCAGTACGCCGGGCATGAGGCGCGATGCGAGCTTAACGAGGTGAATCAGCGGAGTGTTCGGCAAGGCGTGCGCTCGGTCGCGCAGATGCTGAACACTGAAGCATCGCTGATCGCTCCTCACCCGCACTTGTGCAAAGCCTGCTCGGAGCAGAGCTCCATGCACCGTCTGAAGATCGAAGTAGTACTTGTTCTCACGCCGCCACTCACTCCAATGCTCACCGAGGAGCCGCGCCGACCAGCTATCCAGAGACGGCGTGACCAGCAGCAAGACACCGCCCGGCTTGAGAGTCGCGCGGACTCGCTCCAGCAACTCCAACGGTTCGGCGGACTGCTCGAGTCGCGATACGATGACAACGCCGTCGTAGCTACGCCCCAGCGCCGCGCACTGGTCGAAGTCGGAGAAATCGTGGCATGCATCGACTTGGTGACCGCGCACTCGAGCGAGCTCGGGGAGTGAGTGTCCCGCGGGCACGAGCGCAAGAAGCGACGCCGCGTGGAGTCCCTGTTCCTCGACGAGCTGCAGGTAATGGGCCGCGGCCTCCCGCTCGATCGGAGAGTCTGGCAGCCGCAGAAAGCGGAGGGTCGCTTGCTTGCGCACGCGCCAGGGATCTGGTGCGGCGAAGGCGACCGATTGCCTCTCCTGCTGGAGGCGCCCAAGCCCACAATCGTCGCATCGGCTCACTTCGAGACCGAGCGGCGTGAACATACGGGTCCACTGTCGGCTTCGACATACCGGGCAGTGGCAAGGGACCGGCGCTGAGTCGGGGTTTAGAACAATCGGCACTGCCATGACAATCGCAGCCTCGCAGCCAGAGTCGGGTCAGTGGCGCTGGAGCCGACGAGGGCGCCTCACGGCGCGCTCGCGCACGTCCCAACTACCCAATCAGCGATAACGCCGCTGCTGCCAGGTGAGGGATGGCTTGCAGATGTCTGGGGGGGGACTAGGCACGCGAGCTGGGGCCAGGGCGACAGGCCATCACCGCGGCGCAAGGAGCACCGTTCACCCTAGGCGGGGGCGATTCGACCGATCACGGAGGCCGCGGAGGCTTGCCGCCATGAGCGCTAGGACGGTGATTGGGCACACAATGTTGGTCGATGCCGATTGGCGCTCTGCATCGGAGCGCATGACTGAGCCGTTGCCGCGGCAGATCGCCGAGTCAATTCCTTGCTGCGCTCGTCGGCGCGAGGCAGCGGTCGTTCTGGCCGTGCTGGTGGCGGCGACGTGCCTCTTCTACTACGAGGTCGTGTTCCTCGGCCGAACATTACTGCCGCTCGACATTCCCCGCGTCATGCCGGGCACGCCCTACGGGTCGACTCTCGCGGTGAGAGTGGACCCTTTCCGTCAGGATCCGGGGGCATCGGCCTGGCACAGTGAGCCGATGGCTCGCAAGGTGGGTCACGAGTGGGCAGCCGGTCGATTCCCCCTCTGGAACGAGCATCAGGGGTTTGGGGCGCCGCTCCTCGCCGACGCTCAATCGGGAGGTTTGGACCTTCTGCGTCTGCCGGTGCTGGTCGGCCGGGGTCCGCTGGTGTGGGATCTCTATTACCTTAGCCGGTCGGTTCTTGGCGGGCTCGCCGCCTACGTGTTTGCTCGCTCGCTCGGACTCGTCATACCCGCTGGCCTGGTCTTCGCACTGGCCTACGTCTTCTCTGGCCACTTCATGGTATATGGCAACAACATGTGGATCGAAGCCTACCTCCTGCTTCCGGTCCTCCTCCTTGGCGTGGACTTGACCGTCAAGGGTCGAATGCGCCCCGGGTTCGCGATGACAAGCGCCGCGATCGGGTTGGACCTGCTGGTCGGCATGCCCGAGTCGACACTGTTCGTGCTGTTGCTGGGCGCGGCATACGGCGCCTATCGCCTCGGGTGGCTCGCTTACGATCGCCCAGGTGTTGGGGTCTGGACCACTCGCTTCGTCTGGCTCGCTGCGGCAGGGCTGGTGGGAGTCGCTCTCGCTGCTCCGTTGGTGCTCACGCTGTTCGAATACCTGGCGCGGGCGCACCACGCGCACGGGCCGGAGCAGGCACTGGGACTGCGCTACACCCCGCTTTCGAACCTCGTCGTCCTTGGCATCCCCTACCTGCTCGGAAATGGAGCGCACGTCGACAATTATGTCGGGATGGTCGTACTCGTCCTTGCCTTCTACGGCGTCTACCCGAGTTGGACGCGAGTCTACCAGCGGATGGCGCCGTTCGCAATCCTGGCGGCCAGCCTGCTCCTCGCGAAGACCTATGGCGTCCCGGGCATCAACGAGTTGGGCCTCCTGCCTGCACTCGATATCACCTTGATTCCTAAGTGGTCCGCGCCGGTCACCAGCTTCTGCATTGCATGGTTAGCAAGCCTCGGGGTGCACCGGTTGCTAACCGAGAAGATGTCATCTGCTAGCCCGACGGTCGCGATCCTTGCCTGTGGGTGCCTGACGCTGGGCGGGGTGTCACTGAATTGGGAAGTGGTAAGCAGGAGTCCCATCCGCGACCTTGTCGCCACGGCGGGTACGGCCACTTACCTCGCGGGTATCACCTGGGTCGTTCTTCGTTGGCATCGACCGGAGCGCGCCATGCTCACTGCCCTCGCCTGCGTCTGTCTGGTGGTCGTCGAGCTTTTCTCGTACGCGCCGCGCGGCGTCTACGATGATCGCTACGATCCATCCACCGAACCACCCTTCATCCCGTTCCTCAAGTCGCAGCAGGGCGCGGGCCCGTTCCGAGTGTTCGCCACAGGGGGAGTGCTGTATCCAAACTCCGCGACAACCTATGGAATCAGCGACATTCGGGCGTTGGACGCACTCTACGTCGATCGCTACTTTGCCTATGTGCAGAACTTCATCGCACCGACGGCGACCGATCGGTTCACCGGCGCCTCCCACGCCTCCACCGAGCGGGGAGCCCTGTTCCGTGACAATCCGTGGTTCGATCTCACCGGCGTCAGCTATGTCTTGACGCCGGCGGATGGCGAGGGCTTCGCCGCGGAAGGGATGGGCTTCACCGGACAGTACGAGCAGGTGTACGCCGACGAGGTCCGGATCTACTCGAATCGTCGCGCCTATCCTCGGACGTTCCTCGTCGGCGAGGTCAAGCCTGTAGCTGATATGGAGGCCGCGATCGCTATGATGAAAGACGGTGGAATCGATCCGGCGCGCAGTGCCGTGGTCGAAGGGATCCCACTCGATGCAGCGGCCCGCCTTGGGGCCTATGGAGGTGTTGCGGCGATTCGCGAGTACCGCTCCGACACCGTCGTCATCGACATCGACGCGGCGTCGCCATCTCTCCTCGTCTTGACGGATGCCTACTTCCCGGGCTGGACGGCCGCCATCGACGGGCAAGCCGCGCCGATCTACCCGACCAACCTTGCCTTCCGCGGCATCTTCGTCCCAGCGGGCCGACATGAGGTCCACTTTTTATACCGTCCGGCGACCTTCAGCATCGGCCTCGTCATCGCCCTCATCGCCGTATTGGCGCTTGTGGTTGCCGCCACCGGCGTGTACCGATGGCATCCAAGACCCTGGTGGCGGCTCAGAGCGGCCGGCTCATCGCCGCTCCGGCGAACTGAAAGCCCCAGAAGCAAACGCGCCCCGATGCCCGTCCCGAATGCGATTGCTACGCCGTTCTCTCACATGCGTCCTCCGCGGCTGGTTGACCAGGTCGCGGCGAGGGAGGTCAGTCATGGGCGCGAGGGTTGAGATCGACGATGCGGTCGCGTCCCGAAACGCCTCGACCTCGTGTCGGCTTTGCGGACACGGATCGTCCGAGGCATTCACTGCCCTTCCGCTTGTCGGCGAGCACGAGTTTGAGTACCGACAATGTCGGAGTTGTGGGCTGGCTCAACTGGCCGCAACCCCCAGCATGGAGGAGCTCCGCACCCTCTACGCGACGCAATACCAACCCGTTTGCGGCGAGTTTGTCACAGGTCGGCGCTCGCTGCTGTCCCGCCTACGTGAAGTCAACTTCGACCTCGTGGCGCGCCGTATCGAGGCGCGCGTGCCGAAAGGTCGACTACTCGAAGTAGGCTGCGGTTCAGGCGTCTTCCTCGTGGCGATGCGACGACGAGGCTGGGCTGTGGCCGGCCTGGAGCCGCATCGGACGTCGGCGCACGACCTCCGCACGCATCACGGGCTCGACGTTCGAGCTGGCATGCTGGAGGACGCTCCAATTGAGTGGGGCCCCTTTGACGCCGTTGCGTTGCTCGACGTGATCGAACACCTGGTCGATCCGGCCGCTGCGCTCGCGAAGGTGCGGGCCCTCCTTCGGCCCGGCGGCGTGCTCATCCTGGCAACGCCGAACGTCGCATCTCTCGAGCATCGTCTCTTCGGGCGGAGGTGGTTCGCACTGCAACCACCAGATCATCTGTGGCTATTTTCGCCTGACAGCCTGCGACGGACGGTCACGATGGCCGGCTTCGATCAGCTTTCGCTGGCTGCCTCACCGGTGGCGTATGCCTGGCCCTCCCTTTGCCGGTATTTTCGCTCCCGCCCACCCTCGGGAGCGTTCCACGCCGCTATGAAAGCCCTCACGGCGGGACCCATGGGCCTGGTCGGCATGCTGCAAAGCGCGCCGGCCAACCTCGAGCTCTACGCTCGGCGAGCGCCGTGAGGCGACCAGGAGCGGTGCAGTCCTAACCAGCCGGAGCTGTGCCGAAGCTCGATGCTCCGCGGTCGAATCCAAGAAGCCGCCTCAGGCGGCCGTCTCTCCCGATGAGCACCAGGCCGAGTACGGGTGGCAGAAACAGCCCAAAGGCATGCACCACCACCGCGAACCCCAGTGCCGTAGTCGGCTCGACGCCGAACGCCGAGAGTGAGACCACGCACAGATAATCAAACACGCCGATGAACCCAGGGGAAGACGGCAGCGCCATGCCAAGATTGGTGGCGACGAGCGTTGAGATCGCCGCGGCCGGTGGCAATGAGAGGTCGAGAGCGACGAGAACGAGATGGTACATGGCAGCGTTGAGGAGCCAGTGCAGCAACGACAGCGCGAAGGGTACCGCGAGACGGCGCGGGTGCTGGAATCTGCGCAGCGCATTCAACGCCGCGCCGAGCGGTGCTGTGAGGCCGAGCCTAGAGAACCGGGGCCGTGCCAGCATGTACTCCGCCCAGCGCTGAGAGGCCGACGTTCGCCGGGCCAACACGACCACTCCCGCCAGGCCGCCAAGTGAGCAAAGCGCGGTCATCAGGACCGCGGTCCTGAGCTGCCAGGGAAGGGGCGCAAACGGGACTAGCGCCAGCCCGAGCAGCGCCAGGCTAAGCAGGTCCAGGAGCTTTTCGACCAGGATGCTAGAGGCAGCCTGCGCCCTCCCGAGACCGGCGAGCTCTGCGCCGAGGATCACGCGCAGGACGTCTCCCAGTCGCGCCGGCGCCAGGTTGTTGACCGTGAGGCCGAGCGCGGTGGCGGTGAAGAGGTCGCCCAGCCTAGCGGACGTCGCCGAGTAGCACAAATGCTGCCACTGGAGCGCTTTGACCCACACGGCGAGTGGAAATATCGCCACCGCCACGACCAAGGGGACCACGCGGAGCTCGCTCAAGAGCGTCGGCAGACGGCCCAACTCGACGCGCTCCAAGGTCAACCAGACGGTCAAGCCGGAAATCAGCAGGCCGAGCCCGACAACGGTGCCTCGCCGCTGGAGTGCCGATCGTAGACGTCCAACTAGTTCGGGAAGATCCTGAACTTCGGTCACCGCCAACGTCGCCTGACCGGATCCTTCGTGATCACCGGGCTTGCTCGACGGTGATCCGGGATGCCGATGGCGCAGCATGAGCATCGAGGTGGTCCCAGTACAGCGTGTAGTCGCTGCACCAGCGCCGGGCGGGTGGGGGCAGATGCGTCGCGTTCCGCCCGAGGAAGAAGCCCGCAGTCCTGACGATCTCGTAGAGTGCCAGATACGGTAGGTGCCGAGCGTGGCCGGCTCGAGCGAAGTCGGTCAGCTCACGGGCCAGATAACCGGCGCCGTAGCTGAGGAAGTTGATGTCTTCGCCTCGGAGGAGCACGGCCAGCGAGTGGCCGCTATCGAAATTGCGGCGGAACAGCTTGGTGAAGGTGTAGTTGTGGGAGTGGAGGACGGCGGCGGCCGGCTCGTAGACCAGGGCGTGGCCGGCTCGCAGGACATCGCGCGCCCAGCCCTGGTCTTCGCTCATGTGGAGCCGCTCGTCGAATGGATGGCGCTCCCAGACCGACTTGCGAATCGCCGATGTGACGTTCGAGAAGAAGAGATCCCCCAGGCCCATGCGCCGGTCGGACCCTAGCCGCTTGAGCTGGCGCTCCGCCCCATAGGTCCGCTGGAGGAAGTAGGCTTCGACGACGTTGGCGTTGGGTCGGGGAACCTGTCGACCGTAGACGCCGGCGACGGTGGGGTCTTGCATCGGGGCGATCAGCCGCTCGAGCCAGCCGGGTCCAGTGGGCGTGGCGTCCGCGCTGACATACACGACGAACTCGCCGCGACTGACACTGGCGGCGTAATTGCGAGTCGCGGAGTGACTGAAGTTCCGAGCGGGGATCTGGTACCGACGGCACGGATACCGCGAGGCCACGGTTCGCGTGTCGTCCGTGGACGAGGAGTCGATGTGGACGACCTCGATCTCGTCGGACGTGCGCTGACCGAAGATGGCCGCCATGACTTCGTCGAGGGTGCGGCCGTTGTTCCTGGTCAGCATGATGACTGAGGTGCGAATCATGAAAGCTCTCCAGCCAGGGCCCGTCGCCCGCGGCTGGGCTGCTCCGCGGCCAGGCGGGCCTTCTCCCTGGCCGCCTCAGCGCTCGACCGAGCCCGCCGACGGGCTTCTTCTTTGATATCGAGGATCGCCAGCAAGCACGAGCCGAACGCGACCTGGCCGCCGAGCATCATGAGGGTTGATCCGAAGAGGGCCGGCCGGACCGCGTTGAGGTCTCCGAAGGAGCTGCCCAGCCACGTCATCAGGATCTGCAGATTCACGACAAAGCCGAGTCCGCCGAGGTCCAGCGCCACGAGGAGGCCGCGCTCGAGCGAGAAATGGCGGTAGAAGCGCTCGATGAGCGCATCGGACGGAACGAAACGATGGGTGAAGGCGTAGGCTTTGGCGCTCAGGCCGAGCGTGATCGCCTGGGCCCCCAGGATCGCCATCAAGGCGGCCAGGATCATGACGTGGATGTCGACCATCTGCATCGCGATGAACTGCGGACCGGGCAACAACCAGCCCAGTCCGGCTAGACCGAGCACCAGGAACACCAATCCGGGCAGCAGGAACAGGTGGTTCGGGCTGTGGAGCAGCATGAAGCGTAGGTGGCGCCAGCCGTCGCGGAGCGAGTTGAGCTTCGACTCGCCGACGCGGGGGCGGTAATCGATCGGCACTTCGGCGGTCTTGAGCCGGCTCTTGGCGGCGTTGATGACGATCTCGGAGGCGAACTCCATACCGGTGGTCTGGAGGTGCATCCGATCGAAGGCTTCACGGGTGAAGGCCCGCATGCCGCTGTGGGCGTCAGAAGCGCTGAGGTCGAAGAGCCGGTTCAGCACCCAGGTCAGGACGGGATTGCCGATGTACTGGTGCAGCCAGGGCATCGCGCCGGGCTGGATGGTGCCTTTGAAGCGGGAGCCCAGGACGTACTCGTGACCCTGCTGCAGGAGGGCGACGAACTGATCGAGCTGGGTGAAGTCGTAGGTGTCGTCGGCGTCCCCCATCACGAAGTAGCGGCCCCGCGCAGACTCGAAGCCCGCCAGGTAGGCATTGCCGTAGCCGCGCTCCGGCTGGTGGACGACCCGGGCGCCATGCGCGGCGGCGATCGCGGCTGATCGGTCGGTCGACCCGTTGTCACAGACGACCACCTCGCCCTGCAGGCCAGTTCGGCGGATCCCTTCGAGCGCCTTGTCGACGCAGGTCCCGATACTGGCCTCTTCGTTCAGGCACGGCATCACGACTGAAATGTCCGTCCTCCCCACTGATGCTCCGGTATCGAGCGTACTCGTCCCGTTAGGGGGCGGCGCACTGACTAGCGCGCTCATGGGTCACTCCTTTCGACGGCGGCATCAGCTACCCGATAGATAGTGGCCGCCTCGTCCTTGTATTCGACGCTCAGGTACGCTGGCCGAGTGCGTTCGAAACCGGCCCATGCCCGCTTGACGCGCAGCTCCGGGTCCCAGTCGGTGTGCCATACGACGAGGTTCTCAGCTAAAAGGACGTGCGAGATTCCCGACTGGCGGAGCCGCTCGGCGGCGGCCAGCGGGTCGCTGCCTCCCAGCTCCTGGAGGAGATCCAGATTCTGATCCAGCAAAATGGGCGGCTCGAGATAGAACACTCGAGCCTCGCCGATGACCAGGAGTCGACTCACGTCGGCACGGTGCTCGTTGATGTACTGGACGGCCCCGTAGTCCGGCAGGTTCCGGCTCAAGTAGGCTTCGCGGGACTCGAGGCCGACGAGCTGAGCCAGCGGCCGTTGGCGAAAGGCCATATCCATACCGAGGGCCGAGGCGATGAGCAGGGAAAGCACCGTGAGTGACGAACCTGCCATACGCCCCAGGCTATGGAACCGCGTGCTTCCCATCATCCCAGTCAGGACGTATGCCGCGACGACGCTCATCGCCGGGAATATCGGGGAGAGGTACCGAAGGGTTTGGATACCCTGAGACCAGACCACGAAGTGCAGCGCCGAAAACGCCAGCAGGCCGCTGACCAGAGGATGCTTACGCACGGCCAGATAGCCGGGTGCGAGGAGAAACAGTAGCGGCGGCATTGCCCACGAATGGTCGACGAAGTCACGTCCATACAGTCGGAGCGGGAGGAGAAGGATGTCGAGCAGCTCGTGCCCGCGGTTCATGTGGCGAGCGAAGTACAGGCCGCCGTCGAGCATGCCGTCCGTCGTCAAGAACGGCCACACTGGGCTGCCAAACCACAGCCAGTTCTTGATGTACCACGGAGCCGCCACAAGGCCCGCCGGGACCAGGAAGGTTGCCATGGAGTACGGAATTCGGGCCCACTCCGCGCGACCCAGCCGTGCCGCTCGCAGGACGATCGCAAGGGCGATGGCGGCACACGTCAGGGCCCCGAGATACTTGCTCCCGAGCGCCAGACCGACGGCGAGGCCGGCCACGACCAACCACCGCCGGCGGCCGTCGTGGGCCCACGCAGCGAAGGCGTACACCGCCAGGAAGTCGAAATAGGCCCAGCCGTAGTCGATATTGGCGACCGGGCCATAGATCGCGAGTGCGGGCGCAGACAGGAAGATCAGGATCGTCAGTCGTCCAACCCTGGCGCCGAAGAACCGCCGGGCGAGACTGAAGGCCGCCAGTCCCGAGAGGAACGCCAGGCTGAGATGGAGGAGGCCCGACAGCTCATCACTGCCGAATGCCAGCCCCAGGAGGTACAGCATCTCGACCGTGAAGGGCATGTTGGCTTGCTGGATGTCGGGAACGGGTGCCAGGCGCCCCAGTCGCAAGAACTCCCTGGGGCCGGCCAGGTGGTACACGATCGCGTCATAGGCGATCGGCGGCGCCAAAGCCCTCACGGCCAGAATCAGCACGGTCAGTTCTGCCATGGGCACTGCGAGCCGGAGGATCCAGTCGCGTTGGAGCAAGCGACGCTCCGCCAACAAGGCGCGGCCCCAGACAGGGAGCGCCTTCGCCAGCTCGGCCAGCTCCGCTCGCAGCCCGATGGCCAGGGCGGCGAAGACGAGCGCCAGCGCAGTAGGCTGGAGCAGCCCTAGGAAGCCACAGGCCAGGACCAGGTAGGCCAGCCCGCCGAGCCCGAGCCCGAGGGACAGGATGAGCGTTTCCAGACTCAGCCGCTGGCCCAGTCCGAGGGCGCGCAGCGCGCGCACTCCGAGCGCGGCGCCTAACCAGAGCATGGCGATCAGCAGGAGGCAAGCGAAGGCGTGGGATGCCACCACCATCGGGGTCGGCTGGTCCCAGGGCAGCGCCTGTGCGTAAACGTGGCCCGCGATGACGGCCGCCACTCCGAGCAGCCACCCCACCGCGGGTCGGGTCATCGGTAGCCACGGTGCCCGTACCTGAGATTCTGCGACGTTCACGCGCGGTAAACTCCCTCGCACCGCCTCACCGAAATCAGCCCTGGTGGCCTATGCCATAACGCCGGCGGCGTCTCCCAAGGGACGACGTGACTCCCGACCTGTCGGTGCATTCGCTCAACAGCCGCTCAGCGCCGATTGGCTGGCGCGACCGCGTCTGCCACTCGGTACACGCTGACGACGTCGGTCTCGTATTCGAGGATCAAGTAACCCAAGCGGCTGCGCTGAAACGCCGCCCACCAGCCTTTCACGCGGTCCTCGGGATCGAAGCGGGTCAGCCAGCTAATCTGGCCGACGCCCACCAGGACGTGCGAGACGCCGGACTGGCGGAGCGCGTCGAGCGCGAGCTGTGGGTCGCTCGCCTCCGCCAATCGGCGGAACAGGTCCAAACCCTGGTCGACCACGACCGGTGGCGTCAGGTAGTAGACCCGCGCGTCGCCGATCACGAGCACGCGCGTGACCGCGTCAGCCTGCTCGTTCAGGTGGAGCACAGCACCGTAGTCCGAGACGTTCCTGCTCAGGTAGGCCTGGCGCGACTCCAGGCCGACGAGCTGGGCAAAGGGCATCTGGATCTTGAGCATGATCACCGCCGCGAAGGACCCGAGGGCCATCGAAAGCAGCACCAGCGAGGGGATGGCGACCCGGGCCAGGCGGCGCCATCGCGCGCCGTCGATCAACCGATCGAGGGCGTAGGCCACGACAAGGCTCATGGCGGGGAAGATCGGGAACAGGTAACGGACGGTCTGGATTCCCTGTGACCAGACCGCGAAGTGGAGCGCCGACAGTCCGACGAGGTAGGTCAGCCATCGCCGCTTCCGAACCAGGAGGTAGAGCGGGGCCAGCAGGAGGAGCAGCGGGGGCATCGCCCCGCGGAGCTCCATCAGGTCCCCCTGATAGAGCTTGAGCGGAAGCAAGAGGAGGTCGATCGGCGTGCGCCCGCGATTCATCTGGCTGAAGAAGTAATCGCCGAGCTCCGTCCCACCCTCGGGTCGCAGGAACGGCCAAACCGGACTGCCCAGCCAGAG